>JANNXL010000238.1:0-1720 GCA_031409575.1 Hyphomicrobium sp. | reverse complement strand
GAGGCGACACAACGGCATGGGAGGGCAATCGGCTTGTCGAAGACCCATTCCTAGCATCGTTGTCTGCATTGGCATGATTTCTCGCATACACGACCATGCAGTTCCGCCATTGATCACTTGCTTGGCGAACACCGACGACACTTTCAGGCGACGCGAATCCTGTTCCTGCCTGCAACAGAGCAAAGGCCACAACGCCTAACATTTACGTAAATGTCTTCCCGAACGCTTCCAGCGCGTCCTTCAGCTTGCCCTTGGTGGCGTCGCTGAAATCGCGGCTTTCACGAATTTCGGTCAGGATGTCGGCATGGTCGCTGCGCAAATGGCTGAGCATCGCGGTTTCGTAGCGCGTCACGTCAGTCACCGCTACCGGATCGAGGAAACCGTTGGTGCCGGCATAAATCGATGCGGTCTGCTCTTCGAATGGCATCGGCTGATACTGGCCCTGCTTGAGCAGCTGAGTCAGACGCGCACCGCGATTGAGCAATTTCTGGGTCGAGGCATCGAGATCCGACCCGAACTGCGCGAACGCTTCCATTTCGCGATACTGCGCGAGTTCGAGCTTGATCGACCCCGATACCTTTTTCATCGCCTTGGTCTGCGCAGCGGAACCGACGCGGCTGACCGACAGACCCACGTTAATCGCGGGGCGGATGCCCTGATAAAACAGGTTGGTTTCGAGGAAAATCTGGCCATCGGTAATCGAAATCACGTTGGTCGGAATATACGCCGAAACGTCACCAGCCTGTGTTTCGATGATCGGGAGCGCGGTGAGCGACCCGCCGCCATGATCGTCATTCATCTTGGCCGCACGCTCAAGCAGACGTGAGTGGAGATAGAAGACATCGCCGGGATAGGCTTCACGGCCCGGTGGGCGCCGCAGCAACAGCGACATCTGGCGATAGGCGACGGCTTGCTTCGACAGATCATCATAGACGATGACCGCGTGCATGCCGTTGTCGCGGAAAAATTCGCCCATCGTCACGCCGGTGTAGGGCGCGAGATACTGAAGCGGCGCAGGTTCAGACGCGGTCGCGGCGACCACGATCGAATATTCCATCGCGCCGTTTTCTTCGAGTGCGCGGACGATTTGGGCAACCGTCGAACGCTTTTGACCGATGGCTACGTAGATACAGTAGAGCTTCTTGCTCTCATCTGTTCCGGCGTTCACGCCCTTCTGGTTGATGAACGTGTCGATGGCGACGGCGGTTTTGCCGGTCTGGCGGTCACCGATGATCAGTTCGCGCTGGCCGCGACCAACGGGCACCAGCGCATCGAGCGCCTTAAGCCCGGTCTGCACGGGCTCATTCACCGATTTGCGCGGGATGATGCCGGGCGCCTTGACCTCAACGCGCATCCGCTTGTCGGCGATGATCGGACCCTTGCCGTCGATGGGATTACCCAATGCATCGACTACCCGGCCCAGCAGACCGCGGCCCACAGGCACGTCGACGATGGTTTCGGTGCGCTTGACCACATCGCCTTCGCGAATGTCGGCGTCGGACCCGAAAATCACGATCCCGACGTTATCGGCTTCGAGGTTGAGCGCCATGCCCTTCACCCCGTTGGCGAATTCGACCATTTCACCGGCCTGCACATTGTCCAGCCCGTGGACGCGGGCGATGCCGTCACCCACTGACAGCACCTGGCCGATTTCGGACACCGTGGCCGAATCACCAAAATTGGCGATCTGATCCTTGATGACGCGGGAAATTTCAGCGGC
>JANNXL010000237.1:0-19843 GCA_031409575.1 Hyphomicrobium sp. | reverse complement strand
TTTTAGAGGTCATAGCGAACGCAGGCTTGTTCAAGCAAGGCGTTTTATTGGTTGGCACGGCAGCTTATCAGTCATACCCGTGCCTTGTTGGGGCATATCTTCCATCAAGCGCACTAATGACGAATGATGCCGATCTACTGGTTTCTTCGTTCGTTGCAAAGGATGAGCCTCAAGACCTTGAGCACATCTTGCAGAGGGCCGACCCAACTTTCAAAGCCCACATGAGCAGAGATGACTCGCTGCCAAAGGTCTTTAAGGCCGCCAACAATTTCCAAGTCGATATTCTCACAAAGTTCGGTCGGGGCAGAAAATCACCAATTCTGATTGACGATCTTCAATGCTCCGCTGAAGCATTGAAATTTATGGAATATCTTTCTGATGATAGCGTTGAGGGTGTCGCGCTTTATGGGACGGGCGTACTTGTTAGTGTTCCACCGCCAATTCGATATGCAATCCACAAGCTGTTGATTGCCCAAGAACGAAAAGCCCAGTCGCCTAAAAAAGCTAAGGACTTGAAGCAGGCTAAAGACTTGATTGATGTCTTCTTGCAAACCGACAACGATGCGTTTGAAGAAGCTCTTGAGGAGGCCAAAAATCGTGGATCGAGCTGGAAGAAGAACATCAATGCTTCTTTGCGTGACATCAAAAAGGACGCGCGCCAAGGCAGCTTGGCAATCTCTTCACAGAAGGCACGCACCAGAACAAAGAAATGAGGCCGGTTGGGTGATGTTTCTCATAGTGACTCCATTCCGGCCTGGCAGCTAACGCCTTGATATCTCGTGGCGTGAACATGACGTGCACTGTCGGAATGGACGTTGATTTTGTTCGTGCCAGTGTAGATTTTGATTCCGCCATGCGGAGGTTCGAACCCTCCCGCCCTAGCCACGCTTTCACATTGCCTGCGGGGCCAGCTTCGTCACCATATCGCCAACGCTGACGCTGCCGTCCTTAACCACGCGCGCGTACACGCCGCGCAGGCGCAGCCGCCGGCCCTCGCCAGTGTTGACGAAGACGGTCGCATCGCGGCCGTAGCGTTTGGAAAAACTGGCGCAGCCGTTGTGCGGTGTGTCCGTGATTTCGATGATCGCCGAACCGATTGCCAGTCGCTGGCCTGCTGGCAGGTTTGCGGGTGTCAGGTCCAGATCGATGAAGAGAGTGTCGCCGGCTGGCGCCCAGTTGCTTTTCTCACCCGCAATGCGCGCAATACAGCGCGCGTTCATGATGCAGATTTGAACATCCGGATGCGGATGACCGTCGTCCGTAGCTTTCCAGCAGCCCTTGGCCCAGTGGTCGCCCTCGGCACCGCCTGCAAGACTTATGTCGCAGCGTTCAAGCTCTTGGCGTTTGCCGGGCGCAGGCCTCACAACGATAGCGCACAGGACTGCGTTGTCAGCGGGTGAAGCGATGATGTCCGGCAGGCCGGCCTGCAATTCAGCGAGGGGAATGTGTGCTGGCATAGGGCCCTTGAGATTGATCAATGATGCCTCACACTTCGCACGAAATGTCAGAGCGCATCAACAGCACACACGGCGCGCGGGCTGGGGATCAGCAGCGGTCCTAAAAAAACCGCCAGCACGCGCGGGGGCACATGCTGGCGGCTTCGGGAGAGGTCAAAACATGGCGGCGGAGCGGTTTATTCTGCCGCTGCCATAGGTACGAACTTTCCCGATCCAAGGGTGTCAAAGCCGAGTGAGGCGGCGACCGACGCATGCATGATTTTTCCATCGCGCACGTTGAGACCGGCTGCCAGATGCGGATCGCGATCAAAGGCGGCAAGGCCCTTGTCAGCGAGCTTGAGTACGAACGGCAGCGTCGCGTTGTTGAGCGCCTGGGCCGACGTGACGGGCACGGCACCCGGCATGTTGGCGACGCAGTAGTGGATGATGCCATCGACGTCGAACGTCGGGTTGGCATGCGTTGTTGCCTTTGAGGTTTCGAAGCAGCCGCCCTGATCGATCGACACGTCAACCAATACGGCGCCGGTCTTCATACGCTTCAGCATCTCGCGTGTGACGAGCTTGGGCGCGCTGGCACCGGCAACGAGCACTGCGCCAACCACAACGTCGGCACCGAGTACTTCGGTTTCGACGCTGTCCATTGTCGAGGCAAGCGTGCGCACGCGGCCTTCAAAGAGTTCGTCAAGCTGGCGCAAGCGCGGCAGCGAGCGATCAAGAATAGAAACTTCCGCGCCAAGGCCGACAGCCATGCGGGCAGCGTGCGTGCCAACGACACCACCACCCAGCACAACAACCTTTGCTGGGCGCACACCGGGCACACCGCCCATCAGCACGCCGCGCCCGCCTGTGGGGCGGCGCAGCGCGATGGCTGCCGCTTCGATGGCTAAACGGCCAGCGACTTCGCTCATGGGAGCAAGCAGGGGAAGACCGCCGCTTGCATCCGTCACTGTTTCATAGGCGATACACGAGGCACCCGACGCCATCAAGCCGCGCGCCTGCTCTGGATCTGGAGCCAAGTGGAGGTATGTGAATAGGATCTGGTGCGGCTTCAGGCGCTTATATTCAACGGCCTGAGGCTCTTTCACCTTCACGATCATTTCAGCCTGCGCAAAAACCGCTTCGGCATCGGGAAGGATTTTCGCGCCAGCCTTTTGGTAGGTTGCGTCATCGGCAAAGATGCCGGCACCAGCACCAGACTGGACCAAAACTTCGTGACCGCGTGACGTAAGCTCGCGAACGGAGCTGGGCACGAGGCCGACACGGTACTCGTTATTCTTGATTTCAGTAGGAACGCCGATCCGCATGGAACTCTCCTATTCGGGGCCGGTGAATGTGACTCAAACACTATGCCATCGTGTGGCGGCTGTTTCCTGGCTATTGTCATCACGATATAATCATAGTACGCAGTTAGTCAGCAAATTTCTGGTAAAAATAGGTGAAAAATGGCGCAATTTGAGATCGATGCGCTGGATCGGGCGATCCTCAACTGTCTATCGTCCGATGGACGGCTAAGTCAGGTCCAGTTGGCCGAGCGCGTCCCGCTATCTCCCACAGCTGTCGCCCGGCGAATCAAAGCTCTGGAAGAGGCGGGGGTCATTGAGGGCTATCAGGCGCGGTTGAGCCGCCAAGCTCTGGGTCTTACGGTGACAGTCGTCCTGCACATCACTCTAAAGAGTCAGAACGAGGAACTGCTGGCCGCTTTCGAAGAGGCGATCAAGGCTGCGCCGTCAGTGATTTCTTGCCACCTCATGTCCGGGGAGGATGACTACATCGTCACTGTTCTGGCGCGCGATTTGAGCGACTTCGAACGCATCCACAAAACCGAGCTATCCCGGCTGCCAGGGGTTGCGCGGTTGCGGTCGAGTTTTGCGCTTCGGGAAGTGACCAGCCGGGTTTTGCCAGCATCGGCGTGGCTGCCATAGTCGCTCAGGTCTAGGCACCATCAGACAAAATGGCAAAAAAAACGGGGCCCCAAAGGACCCCGTCTTATTTTGCAGCGGTTGCGAGCGGTTGAAATCAAGGAAGCGTCACCGCCGCCGAGAAGAAGAACCTTTCGTCCGAATTCTTACTTCCGAGCGATAGGTCAGCAACATTGTCGGAAATGTTCGTGTCCCAATAGCGAAGATCGAAAGTAAACTTCTCGACAGCGAGCTTCAAACCGGCATTCCAGTAGGTGTACTGGTCGTCGCCATTCCAATAGCCGAGCTTGCCGCCAGCAAGCGCGGACGATTCCGTCCCGTAAATTGAGTTGGTGTCTGCGTCGGAGAAGCCAACCTGTCCAGAAATTGTCGGAGTGAAAATGCCAAATTTAGGCAACGTGTAGGCAACCGTGCCTTCGACCGAAATGTTTTCCGGCGAGGCGAGATCTTGATCCGGCGTGTAATAAATGGCGGCGGTCAACGAAAGATTTGTGATCGGCGTGATCGTACCCGCTGCCTTGAACTCAAAATAGTCGGTTTCGCTCGCACTCACGCTGCCTTTAGTCTTGTAGTAATAATACAGCGCGGCCAAATCCCATGAAACCGGACCGGTCGTCGTACGGATGCCTAAATATACATCCTGTTCCCAGGGGCCGAGGCAGCCGCTGCCGTCGCACGTGTCAATGTTCGATGTCCAGAGGCCCAAATAGAACATACCGTAGGTGCCTTCCAAGTAGGAATTCACCGTCGGGTCGCTTCCGGTGTAAGAGATGCCGCGGAACATGTAGTCGCTAGCACCTGTGACCGTCCACGAGTAGCCAAACGTGTCTTCAGCTGCTGCCGGAGCGGCGACGGCACCAAGTGCCAAGCCCGCGGCCAGTATGCCTCCAGAAATCTTGTTCAACAAAGCCATAGTCCAAGCCCCCATTTTTACGCGGCAGGCCAATGAGTGACCCGGCGCAAGCAACCGCTGGGAAGAGAATGCTTGATGTCACGATAGATTCACAAGTTGAAAGAGTGATCCGGTCACGAGTCGAAGTGCATACGTTGCATTTGTGCCACTTTTTTTTGGCGTTGCTCGGTTTGAAGGCTGTTCGGTCTTGACGGAGGCGCTAAAAAAGGCGGCGTGCAATGAAAATGGCTGAGAATTGGCCAACTGTTGACCCGGCAAATCGGGATCGCGAGCCCGGAATAAAATTTTGACGCCAGGTTTGAGTCGCTCATGCAGTGACCTGTGGTAGGATTTCAACACATCCGCACAGGAGGCTGACCCATGTATACAAGCCGCTCTGGAACGACGTCGTACCGGTTTGACAGCCTGAGGGAGGTAATGGCCAAGGCCACACCGCACCGCTCAGGGGATGTGCTGGCCGGAGTGGCGGCCGCCACCGCTGAAGAACGCGTGGCTGCCAAAATGGTGCTCGCCGATCTTCCACTCAAGCAATTCCTCACGGAAATGGTTGTTCCCTACGAGCAAGATGACGTGACGCGCCTCATTATCGACGGGCACGATGCGGCGGCCTTCTCGGCGGTTTCTTACATGACCGTCGGGGCCTTCCGCGACTGGCTGCTGTCCGAGACGGTCGATGCGGCGACCCTAGCGCGGCTGGCACCCGGCCTCACGCCAGAAATGGTGGCGGCGGTCTCAAAGATCATGCGCAATCAGGACCTCATTCTCGCAGCCCGGAAAGTAAGCGTTGTTACGCGGTTTCGCGACACGATCGGTCTGCCCGGCCGCATGTCGGTGCGTTTGCAGCCCAATCACCCGACAGATGATCGCAAAGGTATCGCCGCGTCGCTCGCCGATGGCCTGATGTATGGCTGCGGTGATGCCGTGATCGGCATCAACCCGGCGAGTGACAATATTACGGCCATCACCGATCTGCTCATCATGCTGGATGAAGTGATCAGCCGTTTTGAAATACCCACGCAAAGCTGCGTCTTAACCCATGTCACAACTGCCATCGAAGCCATAAGCCGCAATGCGCCGGTTGATCTCGTGTTCCAGTCGATTGGCGGAACGCAGGGCGTCAACGACTCATTCGGCGTCACGCTGCCCATTTTGAAGGAAGCCCATGAAGCAGCCCTCGGCCTGAAGCGCGGTACGGTCGGCGACAACGTCATGTATTTCGAAACCGGCCAAGGCTCGGCACTTTCGGCAAACGCCAACCATGGTTGTGATCAGCAGACGATTGAAACACGCGCCTATGCGGTTGCGCGCAAGTTCAAACCCTTGCTGGTCAATACGGTCGTCGGCTTCATCGGACCGGAATACCTCTACAACGGCAAGGAGATCATCCGCGCCGGCCTTGAAGATCATTTCTGCGGCAAGCTGCTGGGTCTGCCGATGGGCTGCGATGTTTGCTACACCAACCACGCCGAAGCCGATCAAGACGATATGGACGTGCTGCTGATGCTGCTGGGTGCGGCAGGCGTGACGTTCGTCATGGGCATCCCCGGCGCCGACGACATTATGTTGAACTACCAGTCCACGTCGTTTCATGATGCGCTGTATGTGCGCGAAGCTCTAGGCCTAAGGCGCGCGCCAGAATTTGAAGACTGGCTGCACCGTGCCGGCGTTACGGACGAGCGCGGCCAGCTGCGCCCGGAGACAGCCTCACATCCGCTCCTGCAACATGCAAAGGCGCTCGCAGCATGACAGAGGATGACACGTGGAGCACGCTAAAGCGCTTTACCGAGGCCCGCATCGGGCTTGGCCGTTCGGGCTCGGCGCTGCCGACGCATGAGGTGTTGAAGTTCTCGCTGGCTCATGCGCGAGCCCGCGACGCTGTCACTGCACCGATGGATTGGCACGCCGTCGAGGCGGGGATCGATGTTCTGGGTCTGCGCACGCTGAACATCGAAAGCGCTGCCGAAACGCGCGACATTTATCTGCGGCGGCCGGATCTTGGGCGCACACTCAGTGCCCGATCGCGATCGTCATTCGAGACCGAAGCCAAGACTGAGCCCGATCTTATGATCATGGCCGGCGACGGTTTGTCCTCGACGGGCCTGACAGCCAATGCGGTTTCGTTGATCACGGCGTTGCTACCCCATATCCAGAAAAATGGCTGGCGGCTGGCACCTATTCTCTTGGCAAGCCAGGCACGGGTTGCGCTGGCGGATGAGGCCGGAGAAATTTTGGGTGCAAAAGCGGCCCTTGTGTTGATTGGTGAGCGGCCGGGATTGTCTTCACCCGATAGCCTCGGCGCATACCTTACCTGGGGCCCGAGACGCGGCCGCACCGATGCTGAACGCAACTGTGTGTCAAACATCCGTTTGGGCGGGCTGACCTATGACGAAGGGGCGTTCAAGATAGCCTGGCTGCTTGGCCAGGCGCTCAAATTCCGGATGACCGGCGTCGCTTTAAAAGACGAGTCAGATCAAGCGGTTGTTGCAGGCAAATCCGCGCCGGAACTTGGGTCCTAAACCGTGCGCGGCGGCCGGTTCGCGGCACGCGTGTCGCCACGTACCAAAAAAGGTGCTTCGCGCCGCCCTGACAGAGCTGTTTGATACGCTGCGAGCAACCGATCTTGCTCGGCATCCCATCGCAACAGCGCCTTGGCGCGGGTTTGACCTTCCGCCGCCAATTCGGACCGCAGGCTCGGGCTATCGAGCAGATCATTCATGGCGCGCGCCAGATCGGCGGGATCATTGTCGCGTGCGTAGAGAGATGCCGTATCGGCAATCTTGCGGCCTTCGATGAGATCGAATTGAACGAACGGGATACCGAGCGACATGTACTCAAAGACTTTGTTCATCGAGATCTTGTCGTTGTAGGTGTTCTTCGGATCAGGAATGACCCCGATATCAAACGCAGACAGCGATTGAAGCAGCGGCTGTCCCGATTGAAAACCCGTGAAGGTCACGTAGTCTTCGACGCGCAGGTCGCGGCTCAGCTGCTGCAAGTACGGGACTTCGGTGCCTGAACCGATAATTGCGCACTGCACATCGCGGCGTCCGCGGTCGTGCACGAGGTGGGCCATGGACTTGACCAGAAGATCGACGCCGTCTTGGGCGCCCATTATGCCGACATAACCTACGAGATGCGGACGGCCGTTTTTCAGGCCGGCGTTTGGCTCGACGCGTTTGAACCGGGACACGTCAGGAATGGATCGGACCACAAACACGCGAGACGGGTCCATGCCGCCGCGATCAACTGCGATCTGCTTGAACGTGTCGTTGGTGGCAATTGATACGTCGGCAGTGGCGAACGTCCACCGTTCCAGCATCAACAGCACGCTGTGAAAGAAGCCGCGGCGGCCGAACTTGGCCTCAAACAGTTCCGGGTTGATATCGTGGTGGTCAAAGACGAACGGCTTGCCAAAAAGATATTTCCAGAACCCAGCAATCAAGAACATGAGGTCAGGCGGGTTGCAGGCCTGGACCACATCAAAGCCGACTTTGAAGTAAGCCTTGATTGAAAGCGCAAATTCCCACGCCAGTGCCCAAGAGTATTCAATCGCGTAGCCAAGTGCGCCATCGGCTTCGAATGGGAGCGGATGGCGGAATACGTGAATGCCGTCCAGAACTTCGTAGCGCTTTGTATATTGTCCACCTTTTGGACAGACGACGGAAACCGTGTAGCCGGCGTCGCGCAATGAACGCGCTTCCTGCCAAACGCGGCGGTCGAGCGGCACCGTCAGGTTTTCAACAATGATCAAGACACCAGGACTGTTGTGCACGCACGGCTCCACCTGCAGGCAGACTGAGCCCCCAAGCTCCGCTGCAATTGCTTGGGACTATCGTGCGATAAAGTGGTGAAGGAAACGTCTCGCAAACCTCAGTTTAGTTGTCATTTCTCTGTGCCGTTTCGGGACACCGACCGGCGTCTAAAGTATCTTGCGCACTGGCGTATTTCTTGCGACGAAGACATTGGAGAGTGTGTTAACTCTTCCTTAAGTTTTCTGCCGAGGCGCGTTGCACATGTTCAAAATTCAAAGAGTTCCCGCGTGGCCGCCCGCCCTCGATCTATCAACTGTTCGTGAGACGATCGCGTATATGGAAGGCGATTTGAAGCGCATTCCAGGTTTGGAAGCTGCAGCAACCGCTCTTAAGACGGCAATGCGCGAGATCGATGCAGCTGAAAAATCGATGAAGCCGCAGCCATATGCGCGCCTTGCAACCCGGTTTCTGGCTAAGCCCTGACATTGTGATAGTTAAGCCGTTTCGGGCATAACTCGATATTTTATCAGTTGTAGGACGAAGCAGCGTGTGCGCGCTCGCAGTTGGACACTGCCGGTCGCGCGGTTCTCAAAACTTCGTGGAACCATCGGTTTACGTGCGAATTTCAACGCCGCAGATTGTTGACCTATTGGTCAAACATCGCCGTCAAATTAACAAACCATTATCCACTAACCGCTACTTTGCGACGTGAGACTATTGGGCGGCGGATGCGATGTTAGATCGGGTTTTTACTAAAGCCAACGGACGCTCATTGATGGGCGACTACGCGTCATTGCTGGCTGATGCCTCGTTGCGCGGCAGGGCACGGACGGCCGAAAACGCGGCGCGTATCGAAGCGGAGCTGGCAAGCCGGGTCAAATCCGAATTCATCTCGAACATGAGTCACGAGCTGCGGACGCCGCTCAATACCATCATGGGCTTCTCGAAGCTTCTAACCGAACATGGCAAGCGCAAGCTGCCTGAAGCCGACGTCGTTGAGTACTCAGAACTCATCCACGACGCCGCAAGTCACCTGCTCACCATCATCAACGAAATTCTCGACATATCCAAGATGCAGAGCGGCAAGTACACGCTTGATGCGCATGAAGTTGCAATCAACGAGATTTTGGCCGGATGTGCCAAGACCCTTGCTCCCATGTCAGCTGAGGCGCAAGTTTCCGTCGATATGGTTCAGCAGCCCTACCGCCTGCCGCCCGTGCGCGGCGACGCGGCCAAGTTGCGCCAGATCTTCCTCAACTTGATTGGCAACGCCATCAAGTTCACGCCCGGCGGCGGCGAAGTCACGATTGAAGCCATTGCCCGCCGTGACACGGGTCTGACCGTGCTTGTGCGCGATACAGGCGTCGGCATGAGCCCAGAAGAAATTAGACTCGCCTTGACGCCCTTCGGGCAGGTCGATGGAAGTCATTCGCGCTGGCGCGAGGGCACAGGCCTCGGGCTCCCGATCGCGAAGTCACTCATTGAATTGCACGGCGGCCAGCTCTCCATCACGAGCACCAAAGGCGCCGGCACCGAGATCAGAGCCGATTTTCCGCCAGCCAGCCAGGTCAGCCTGTTCGAGGGCCGGCATATGGCTAAGGGTCCTTATTGATTGCCGCAATCGAATGTGACTATTTCTGCTAACAGGATCTCCCGCCAGATGACCACACTTCTCAGCGAAACCACGTCGCCTCGCCGCGATGCGTCCGTCGGCCGAATCGTATCGGTGACCGGGTCGAAAGCCATCGTGTTGCTCGATGGCCGGCAGGAAGGACGCCTTCAGGGCCCGTCAGAGCGGCCTGAAATGGGAACGCTGCTCGCCATTGACACCCCGTCGACCTGCGTTCTGGCAATCGTTTCTGCACTTAGTGTGCCGGTTCCTGCGCAACGCGATGGCGACAATGAAATCTGGATCGCAGAATTGGGTCTCGTCGGCGAACTTTGGCGCGGCGCCGATGGTGTGTCGGAAAGCTTCAAACGCGGCACCACGATATATCCGTCGCTCGGAGATCGCGTGCGCGTTGCCAACAAGGCCGAACTGCAATTGGCGTTCTGTGGCACAGGTGCGGGTTCAGTGCGCGTTGGCTGCATCCGCCAGGACACTTCGATTGCGGCGATGGTCAATGTCGACGACCTTCTCGGCAAGCACTTTGCAATTCTGGGCACGACAGGCACCGGCAAGTCTTGCACCACAGCACTGATCTTGCGCGCCATTCTTGAAAAGAACCCGAACGCGCATATCGTATTGCTGGATCCCCATAACGAATATGCAACCGCGTTCACGGAATGGGCCGAAGTGATCAGCCCGCGCAATATGCAGCTGCCGTTGTGGTTCTTGAACTTTGAAGAAGCCATTGAAGTTCTCATCGGCGATCCGAACCGCAAAGCTGAAATCGAAGTCCTGCAGGAACTCATTCCACTGGCCAAGAGCCGCTACAGCGCGGGGCGCGGCGCGGAAAACCAAAAACTCCGCCGTGGCGTGATTGATCAGGGACGTTTCACGGTCGATACGCCGGTGCCCTATCGCATCTCTGACCTGACAAGTCTCATCGACGAGCGCATGGGCAAGCTCGAAAACAAAAAGGACCTAGCGCCCTACCGCAACCTCAAGAGCCGCATCGACACGATTTCGCAGGACGGCCGCTACGCCTTCATGTTTGGCTCGCTGACCGTATTCGACGGCATGGCGCAGGTTCTGTCGCGTATCTTCCGGGTTCCCGTGAACGGCAAGCCAATCACCATCCTTGAGTTGACCGGCATTCCGACTGAAATCGTCAACGTGGTGGTCTCGGTACTGTGCCGCATGACCTTCGACTTCGCATTGTGGAGCGAAGGCAAGGTGCCCGTTACGCTCGTTTGCGAAGAAGCCCACCGTTACGTGCCGTTGAACGCTTCTCTGGGTTTCGAGCCCTGCAAGCGCGCCATTGCCAAGATCGCCAAAGAGGGCCGCAAATACGGCGCTTCGCTTTGCATCGTGACGCAGCGGCCGGCCGAAATCGACCCGACCATTCTGTCCCAGTGCAACACGGTATTTGCCTTGCGTATGTCCAACGACCGGGACCAGCAAATCGTGACGTCGGCCATTTCTGATACGGGCTCGGGCCTGTTGGAATTCCTGTCGGCACTCGGCCAGCGCGAAGCGATTGCATTCGGCGACGGCGTGGCCTTGCCCGTACGCATCAAATTCGATGAACTGCCGAAGAATTGCTTGCCGCGTTCGTCGACCGCGCGCTTCTCGGAGAAGTGGCAGCACTCGCTCGAGGACGAAGGGTTCTTGGATGCCGTCGTCGAACGCTGGCGTGCTGCGGGTCTTGGCAATGGTTCGGACCACAATCACCAAGTGGCGATGATGGCCGACTCGTTCAACATTCCGAACGGTCATCATAGCGATGCCGCACCGGCGGAGCCAACGCACGCTTATGTGCCGCGTGCCATGGGTGCAGGCATGGGTGCAGGATTGTCTGAGCCAGGCAAGGGTGCCGGCTACCTGCGCCGCGAGCCGTTGGACACCGGTGCTTCCACCAGTTCGAGCATCCGCCGTGATCTCGCCCAATCTTTGCCGCCGGTTCCGCAGCCTGGGGGAGCACGCCAATCCTTGCGTGATCGCCTCATGAAACCGCAAGTCACGCGCTGATGGGTCTCGCTGCCGCGATCAACATTAGTGGCGCGTGTCTTTCATCATTAACCCTACTTGAGTGCCTGGCGCGGCACTGTTAGATCTTTGATTCGGAAGCGCTGCTTGCGCTGATCCTGCGGAGGCCTACGGCGATGACTGCAATTTATCCGGTCATTCTTTCGGGTGGCTCGGGCACCCGGCTTTGGCCGCTGTCGCGCTCAATGTACCCCAAGCAGTTCATCCGTTTTTTCAATGGTCAAGGCTCAACATTTCTTGGCCAGGCCCTCAAGCGGCTTAGCCCTGACGCGGGGTTCGCCGGGCCCATTTTGTTGTGCAACAACGACCACCGCTTTCTCGTCAAAGAAGAAATTGACCGGGCCGGTATCGAGCCCAAAGCGATCATTTTAGAGCCGGTTGCGCGCAACACCGCGCCCGCCATCGCCGTCGCGGCTCTGGCGGCGCATCGCGACAATCCAAGCGCAATCATCGCGGTCATGCCTTCAGATCACGTCGTACTCGATGAAGTGAAATTCGTCGAAGGCATCAAGCGTGCGGCCAAGGTTGCTGCAACAGGCCGCCTGGTGCTGTTCGGCATCAAACCTGATGAGCCGCACACCGGTTATGGCTACATCCGCAAGGGCGCACCGCTCGAAGGTTTCAATGGCGGCGCCTATGCCGTCGATGCCTTTTTCGAAAAACCAGACCGCAAAACAGCCGAGGGCTATCTCGCCGAAGACAGCTTTTTCTGGAATAGCGGAATTTTTGTACTCAACACGCGCACGTTCATCGAAGAACTGGCGCGCCTTGAGCCTCGCATGCTGGAAGCGACGCGGCTCGCTCTTGAAAAAGCCGAGGACGATCTGGGCTGCCTGCGCCTAAACAAGGCGGCATTCGCGCAGTCGCCCAGCATTTCCGTCGACTATGCTGTGATGGAAAAGACATCCTCCGCCGCCATGCTGCCGATTGATGTTGGCTGGAACGACGTAGGCTCGTGGCAGTCGCTATGGGATATCGCGCCGCACGATATCAACGGCAATTACGTGCACGGCGATGCCGTCATGGAAGACACCACCGGCTCCTACATCCATTCGGAAAAGTCTCTGGTAGCCACCATCGGCGTCCGGGATTTGATCATCGTTGATACGCCGGACGCGCTGCTGGTCGCCGACAAATCGCGCACGCAGGATGTGTCGAAGATCGTTGCCACGCTGAAGCGATCGAACCGCAAAGAGCAAGAGCAGCATTTGCGCAATTACCGGCCGTGGGGTTACTTCGAGACGCTCAACATCGCCGGGCGGTTCCAGGTGAAACTGCTGCACGTGAAACCCGGCGGCAAGCTGTCGATGCAAATGCATCACCACCGGTCGGAGCATTGGATCGTGGTGCAGGGCACGGCCAAGGTGGTTATCGGCGAGATTGAAAAGCTGGTGCGCGAAAACGAGAGCGTCTACATTTTCGCTACCCAATGGCACCGTTTGGAAAACCCAGGCAAGGTGCCGCTGGAGCTGATCGAAGTGCAGATCGGTTCATATCTTGGCGAAGACGACATTTTGCGCTCCGACGACGTTTATCACCGCACTGCGGAAGAAACGAAATAGGGTACTTTGCTGGCGCGCACCGGCTCCCCTTGCGGGGAGCCATGCGCAAAGCAAAAACCACTAAGGTATCCAGCCTTTGTTGAGATCGTATGCCTGCCGTGAAAGGCTTTTGCCTGTGGCGTCGAGGTGCGCTGCCGTCCAAGCCAAGTGCGTGCCGCCTGCTTCCGATGATGTCGAGCGCAGAGACACGGAGATGCTCTCGCTCTTTTTCGCTTCAATTGGAGTTTGCAGAGGAAAATAAAGCTGTTCCCAATGCGTGCCGGGGGCATCGGGTGCCGTTGAGAGGCTGATGCCGGGCGCGAGATCTACTTTCCACCAGACCGCAAAGCCATAAATCGTGACGGGGGCAGTGAGTTGCCACGTTGTCTCACCCTTGCGGTTTGATTTTCCATCCCGGGTTAGATCCACGCTGTCCCACTCGCGGGCGCTTCGAGCTTGATCGAGAAGTTCAGCGGGCTTTAGGCTGCGCACGTAGACATTGTTGAAACTCATGACGCGCGCGGGTGTGAGGTCGAGGGCATGTCCCACATGGTCCCAGGCGCTCAACTCGCGGTGAATGCGGTCTGAGACAACTGGTGCCGCAAACTGCTGGATGCGATTGGGAATGAGGACGCCGCCCGGCTTCAGGAAGCGTTTGCGCGCGTCCGCGATGGTATCGATGATGTTTTCTTCAAGCGCGTAGTTACCGAGCGTCTCCGAGACGATCACGTCAACCTGCGGCGGGTCATGCATCTCGGTTGAATGGCATGGCATGAGGTGGCAATTGCGGGCGCGATTGGCCTTCAGGATTTGCGCCGCGACACCTGCCACTTCAGCGGTCTCATAAAGGTACACGATTTTTGCGCCGAGCTTGGACGCCATGAGTCCCAGCAGGCCGGTGCCCGCGCCAATGTCGGCCACCACCGTTTCGCCAGGACGGATCACTGCCTTCAAAGCGGCGAACAGTGCTTCGTTGCGAACCCGGTCGGCAATGAGCGTGCGATGGTATTCTATGCGCAAGACGTAGTCCCTTCTTCGCGCTTGCTAGGTTTATAGCTTCAAATGCGATCCGCGAATTTGATAGAGTGCTAAAGCCGCAGCCACCGCAAGATTTAGACTATCGAGATTTCCTGCCATCGGAATTTTCACGAGCTTAGAGCACGCCCGCGTCAGGCTTTCGGAAAGACCAGGGCCTTCGCTGCCCATCAAGAGCAACACAGGTCCGCGTAGGGCGGCTTTGCGGAAATCTTCTGTGCCATCCAAGTGTGTGCCAACGACTTCACCTAGCCATTCGGCGCGCCACACTAAAAATTCTTCGCGGGTCATGCGCACAATCGGCATCGCAAAAACGGAGCCCATAGTGGCGCGCACGGTTTCGCGGGCATACGCGTCGCAGCAGTTGCCAATAAGGATAATGCCACCCGCGCCAACGGCATCTGCAGTGCGGATGATGGTACCGAGATTGCCGGGATCACGCACGTCTTCAAGCGCAAGCCAGCAGTTATCGGGTTTGAGAGACTGAGCCTGTGGCGCAGTCATCCAACGCTGGGTAAACACGCCGAGCATGGCTTGCGGATTGTCTTTTGACGCGAGCTTTGAAAGCACGGCTTCAGATACTTCGAGCACGTCGCTGCCGCTTTCAAGCGCGCCTGCAATCAGCTCACGATGGATTGCCGTTTGCCCCATGTTGGTTTGGAAGACGAGCGTTTGGGGATTGAAGCCGTGTTGGCGCGCGGTCACCAGAATGGAAACGCCCTCGGCGACGAACAGCCCGGTTTCCTTGCGCTCCTTGCGCATATCGAGCGCGCGGATAGCCTTAATGCGATCGTTTGTCAGGCTGGTGATGAAATGCGGCTCGCGGGTCATTCGCCAACCCACCGGGTGAAGAGAGACGTGGGCACGGCAAAGCCATTGACAGCGCGGATCGCAAGTTCGCCCGTGTCGAACGACCCCTTCCGTTCCGCCAGCACATCGCGGCACAACTGATCAAACGCTAAGGCAGAGGCGCGGATCGCGTAGACCGTCAGCACCATGGAGGCCTGCCCGGGTGCGAGGATCTGTGCGCAGCCTTTCATCAGACCCGGCAGATGTGTGAACAAATCCCACACTTCGCCCTCGGGACCACGCCCGAACTTCGGCGGATCGACGAGAATAATGTGATAGGTTTTGCCGCGCCTTGCCTCGCGGGCGACGAACTTTGCCGCGTCATCCAAGATCCATCGGACGGGCGCGTCACCCATGCGCGAGGCGGCCTGGTTTTCCTTGCCCCACTGAATGGCCTTCTTGGACGCATCGACGTGCGTCACCTCGGCGCCGGCACGCGCGGCAATCAGCGAGGCAGCGCCCGTGTACGCAAACAGATTGAGGACACGCGGGCGCTCGCCGTTTACCGCCGTGATGCGTTCAATCATCCATTGCCAGTGCGGTAGCTGTTCGGGGAATAACCCCAAGTGCCGGAAGCTCATCATGCGGCACAGCATGGTCACGTCCATCACCTGTACCGGCCATGTCTTGGGCAAATCGCGTACGTACTGCCAGCGGCCGCCGTCGCCCTCCTCGTCGGATTTTTCTGGTTTGAAGGCAGCATCTGCGCGCAGCCAAGCCTCGGGCGGCAGTGTTTGGCGCCACAGCGCCTGCGGTTCCGGACGGTCGAACGTGTAGCGCCCGAAGCGTTCCAGCTTGCGTCCATACCCGCTATCGAGCAGCGCGTAGTCGGCAAAGCCGGTCGTTTCGATGAGGTTCAAGGATGCGGGCGGCGCGGACATGTTGGGACAGACGTTTACGGCTGGAGGTGAGGATCAGCCCCGTCTCTATCATGTTTGCGCCACGTGCACAGGGGCGGGATGCGGACGAGCCTAATTCTTGCCCCCGCCTCCGATCCTCTACTCCAAATCGGCCACTGCCGACGGATCAAGTCCCTTCACGCGAGCAGCTAACGTGGCTTCAATAAACGGGTCGATGTCGCCATCGAGCACATCGTCAGGCGCGGTGCTTTGGGCACCCGTGCGCAGGTCTTTCACCAGCTGATAGGGTTGCAGCACGTATGAACGGATCTGATGGCCCCAGCCGATGTCCGTTTTGGCGGCCTGATCGGCGCTGGCTTTCTGTTCGCGCTCTTTCAATTCACGCTCATAGAGTTTGGCCTTGAGACGCTTGAACGCGATGTCTTTGTTTTGATGCTGCGAGCGCTGTTCTTGCGCAAAGATCACGATACCGGAGGGCTTGTGAACGAGGCGCACAGCGGATTCCGTTCTGTTGACGTGCTGGCCGCCAGCGCCAGACGAGCGCGCAAACGAAATCTCGACGTCGGCCGGGTTCACCTCGATTTCGATTGTATCGTCAATCACGGGATAGACCGTGACGGAGGCAAAGCTCGTGTGGCGGCGCGCGTTGGAATCGTACGGCGAGATGCGCACCAAGCGGTGCACCCCGCCTTCGGTCTTGAGCCAGCCAAACGCGTTCTCGCCTTCGATCTCAAGCGTCGCCGATTTGATACCCGCTTCTTCACCTGGGCTTTCATCGATCAGTTTGACCTTGAAGCCGCGACGCTCACCCCATCTCATGTACATGCGCAGCAGCATCGACGCCCAGTCTTGGCTTTCGGTGCCACCGGCTCCCGCGTGCACTTCCAGATACGTGTTCATGCCGTCGGCTTCGCCCGACAGCAGCGCTTCGATGCTCTTTTTCTGAACCAGAGTATCGAGCTTTTCGAGCAGCAATTCGCCTTCTGCAACGGTGGCGCTATCGCCTTCGGCTTCACCCATTTCGATCAGCGTGAGATTGTCGTCGAGGTCACGCTCCATCCACCGGAAGCTCGACAGCGTTCGCTCAAGCGTTTGCCGCTGGCGCATCACTTTTTGGGCGTTTGCTGGGTTGTTCCATAGTGTGGGGTCTTCGGCGCGGTTGTTCAGTTCGGCCAGTTTGGCTTCCGCGTTGTCCGGGTCAAAGATACCTCCGCAATAGGGCAAGCGCTTCTTGGATGCTCTCGACGGTCTTTTGAGTTTCAGCACGCATGATGAAGATCCTTTTTAGTTGGCGCATGATGACTCGCGTTCCGCGAGCCGGCCGCCATGCGCGAAGCACTAACACGCTCGGCAACTCTCCTACCGGGAGTCGGCCGAGCGCCAAGCAATACAGCCTTCACCACAAGCCGTTGCCCATACCGGTTCGGCCCGGGGCTGGCGGTGGCGGTCCTTGCCAGGCATCGCCGGAGGAAGAGGGGGCCGCGCCATCGCTCGCCGTTCCGCCAGAAACTTCTGAGAACCCGATCACGGAGTAGGCGTCATCGGGCTCTTCATTCGGCTTGAAGGCTTCCATTATGGCGTCGCTGTCGCCTGCACTTGCACGCAATCCCGTGCGCAGGCTGACGCGGACAAGCTTGATTCCGGGCGGAATACGGAAGGGAACGGCCGGCTCATCGGCGAGAGCCATTTTCATGAACTCGCCGAAGATTGGCGCAGCCACGTGGCCGCCTGTGTTGCCTTTGCCCAAGGGACGTGGCGTGTCGAAGCCAACGAACACGCCGACCACGAGATCGGGCGTGTAACCTATGAACCAAGTGTCGCGCTCATCGTTGGTCGTGCCAGTCTTGCCGGCAAACGGGCGATTGAGCGGTTTCAAAACAGTCGCCGTGCCGCGCTGAACGACGCCTTCCATGATGGACGTCATTTGGTAGGCGGTGTGCGGGTCGATGATCTGCTTGCGGTCGTCGGGAACTTCGGGCTCTGCTTGTCCGTTCCAAGGGCTGCCGTTGCAATCCTGGCAGGCGCGCGCGTCGTGCTTCCAGATCGATTTGCCCCAGCGGTCCTGAATGCGGTCGATCAAGGTGGCGCGCACGTTCTTGCCGCCATTGGCGATTTTTGAGTATCCCGTAGCGAGGCGAAGCAGCGTGGTTTCACCAGAGCCCAGTGACATTGCCAAAACCGGTAAGAGATCGTCGTACACGCCAAAGCGTTTGGCGTACTCGATGATCAGCGGCATGCCCATGTCCTGAGCCATGCGCACCGTCATCTGATTGCGCGATTTTTCCAGTCCAACGCGCAGAGTTGCAGGACCTAGCGACTTATCTTTCTCGTAGTTGTCCGGCTTCCAGATATCGAGCCCAGGGCCTTGTTCGATTTCAATTGGGGCATCAAGAACAATTGACGTCGGCTTGTAGCCGTTGTCGAGAGCCGCAGCGTAAACAAACGGTTTGAACGAAGATCCAGGCTGGCGCTTGGCTTGAATGACGCGATCGAATTGGCTCATGGCAAACGAGAAGCCGCCGGCAACGGCCAGCACGCGGCCGGTGTGCGGGTCCATGGCCACGAGACCGCCGCCGATTTCAGGGATCTGCATCAGCGACCAAGTGCCTGCCAGATTGGCCGGGTCTTTCGGTGCGATGTAGATGACATCGCCGGGGGCCAGCACGTCGGTCACGGCCTGCGGTGTTACCCGCTTTGGCGGCATCTTCGCCCACTTCACTTCGTCGAGTGTAATTTCGACGGCTTCACGGTCTTTCGTGAGCGTGCCGTCCTGCTGGCGTGCTGGCCTCAGACCGACAACGGCTTTTGACTTCTCAGACGATAAAACCACGCCGAGGCGCCACGGCTGTATATCGGAAGGGCTTTCAACGGCACCGAGCGGCACGCCCCAGTCACCTGCAACGTCGATTTTGGCAATGGGACCGCGCCAGCCCTGTTCACGATCGAATTTTACGAGCCCGCCAATGAGCGCGATGCGCGCCATAGCCTGCATTTTGGGATCAAGCGTCGTGCGAACGGACAGCCCGCCTGCATAAAGCTTCTCTTCGCCGTATTCGGCCAGAATGGAGCGGCGCACTTCTTCGGCAAAATAGTCGGCTGAGAAGCCCTGCGTCGTTTGACGGATATTGACGGTCAACGGTTTTTTTTGAGCTGCGGTGGATTCCTCTTCGGTGATGTAGCCGTTGTCGGCCATCTGTCCGATGATCCAATTGCGCCGCTCTGTGGCTTTTGCCTTGGCTTTGAATGGATTGTAGTTGTTGGGCGCCTTCGGCAACGCGGCGAGGTAGGCCGCTTCCTCAATTGTCAGATCTTTGAGCTCTTTGTTGAAGTAGTTGAGGCTTGCCGCCGCGACGCCGTAAGCGCCCATGCCGAGATAGATCTCGTTGAGATAGAGTTCGAGGATCTTGTCCTTGGGGTAGGCGCTCTCAATGCGGATTGAAAGGATGGCTTCTTTGATCTTGCGGTCGAAGGTTCGATCGCTGGTCAGCAGGAAGTTTTTGGCAACCTGCTGAGTGATGGTCGAAGCGCCCTGAATGCTGCCGTGGCCTGTGGCTTTGGCCTCAAGGTATTTTATGCCCGCGCGCATGATGCCGGTCAGGTCAAGTCCGCCGTGGTCGTAGAACCGGCGGTCTTCAGCCGACAGAAACGCAGCAATTATTCCTTTGGGCACGGTGTTGATCGGCACGAAGATGCGGCGTTCGCGCGCGTATTCGGCAATGAGTGAGCCATCGTGCGCGTGCACGCGGGTCATGACAGGCGGCTCATACTTCGACAGGCTCTCGTAGTCCGGCAAATCTTTCGAAGCCCGCCACACGATCACGCCGACGGCGGCTGACCCGACAAGGAAAACGACGACGAAAGCGGC
>JANNXL010000236.1:0-3356 GCA_031409575.1 Hyphomicrobium sp. | reverse complement strand
CAGCCACAAGCCTCCAGCTTCATAGTGCGCCTCGAACTCCTCGAAGAATGCGCGCAGGCCGTCCGAAGGTCCGCGCACGGGCATCATATAGCCGATCTCCGCATAGTGCGCGAAGGGCGGCCAGTCATCGGTGCCCCAATGCACAGCCATTTCCCACAGGTCGCCCTTGGGTGTTTTCATCAGGTAGGGAATGTCGTCGGCCATAAGAGACGAGTCGTAGAGAAACTTGTTGGCGATCAGCCGGTCGATGACGCCTTGTGTGACGTTGTAAACCGGGGCGCGATAGCCGCGCGGCGCTCGCCCGGTCATGGCGCGGTGCACGTCCATGGCGCGCTCGAACCAGTAGCCTTGCTCGGCATCGGAATGCGATGTGGGGTCTTCGTGCAGATAACTGTGATGGCCGATCTCGTGGCCGTCTTTCAAGATCGCTTCAACGGCAGCCGGGTACCGTTCCATGCACCACGCAGGAATGAAAAATGTCTGCTTGATGCCAAGTTTCTTGTAGGTGGAAAGGATGCGCGGCACGGCCACGTTCGGCCCGTAGCGGCCCATGGTGATCGGGTTCAGCCGGTCATGGCCATCAATCGGCCGGGAGATATGAATGAGGCTGTCGGCATCCATGTCAAATGAGATGGCGCAGGCACAGCGCGCACCGTTGGGCCAGGGGATCGGGTTGGAAAGCATTCTGGGTTCCTCTCAATGCATGGCTGCGCCGCCATCGACGCTGAAACACTGTCCGGTAACGAATGAGGCAGCGGGGCTCGCCAGAAACGCAATTACGGCGGCCACTTCTTCGGCGCGGCCGATGCGGCCCAGCGGGTTGGCGGTTTCGAGTGCCTGCTGTGCGGGTGTCATCGTATGAAAGCCGAGCAGCGGGGTATCGATGGGGCCGGGCGCAACGGCGTTGACCGCGATGTTCGGTCCAAGTTCACGCGCCAGCGATCGCGTCCACGATAGGATCGCTCCCTTTGTGGCGGCATAGGCGGCCGCACCTTGGCGGCCCGCATAAGCGAGTTCGGAGGCCACATTCACGATGCGGCTGCCAGCGGGCATGTGGGGGAGGCTCGCGCGTGTGACCAGAAATGTGCCGCGCACGTTGACGGCGAACAATTGATCGAAGGTCGCAACATCAAACGTGGCGATGGGGCCTTCGCGCAGAATGCCCGCAACATTCACCAGCACGTCGATTTGACCGATCATTCGTTCAACAGTGCGCAGAGCCGCCGTAACGGACGCCTCCTGCGAGACATCGGCGATGACAAAGCTGGCGTCATCTTCGGGTGGCGCAATATCCAGACCGATGGCATCAAGCCCATCGGCGCGCAGCGCTATCAGTGCGGCCCGGCCAATGCCATTCGCCGCACCCGTCACGAGAGCTGTTCGTCTGTTGGGTGCGTTGCTCACCAAGGCACCTCGCCGCGATCAATGCCAAGTGATTGCCCGGTCACGTTCGTCGCCCAGTCCGACGCGAGATAGAGATATGCGCCAACGATGTCGGAGGGCAGCATGAGCCCGCCAGGTAAGGCCTGAGCGTGTTCGACGGTTTGGATGACCGAGACTTCCGAACGTCCGGCTCGCGCGGCAATGACGGAGGCCGACCGCAAAGACGCTTCCGTGCGCACCCAGCCCGGGCAAACCGCGTTGACGCGAATGCCGCGCGGCCCGAGTTCTTTGGCCCAAGATTTTGTGAGCCCTAGGATGGCGTGTTTCGAACACACATAAGCGCCGAACATGGGTTCGCCGACGCGGCCCCAGATGGACGACGTGCTGATGATGCGCGCGCCGTCGCTCATTTTCGGCAGAGCGGCTTGCGTGACAATCGTGGTGCCGACGATATTGACGTCGATGATGCGGCGGAAGACAGCAAGTGTCGTTTGATCGGTATCGTCGAGCGGCGTCATGCGCTCAAGACCGGCGTTGTTGATCAGCACATCGAACGCGGGAAGAGCCGCAAAGCAGCGCGCGACCGCCTTTTCATCGGTAATGTCGGCCACATGCCCCGATGCCCCGATGCGGTGGGCCGTGGCGAGCACGGTGTTGTCTTCGGCGAGAATGTGCACGATGGCCCCGGCCTTCACAAAAGCCTCCGCAATCGCCTCGCCAAGGCCGCGGCTGGCTCCGGTAACGAGAACTTTCTTGCCGGGTATTCCAAGTGTCATGCCGCTTCCTCCTCGGCCGTTGACCGGACAAGCGCCAAGAGCTCGTTGCGCAGTTCAAAGAACGCCTGACTATCGCGCATAGCCAGCGTGCGCGCGGCGCCGAAGCGGGCGGCAATGTCGATGATCGAGAGAATGCGCGCCGGCCGGCGCGTGAACACCACGACGCGGTCTGCGAGGAAGGCAGCTTCCTCCACATCGTGCGTCACGAAAATGATGGTCTTGGTTTCGATCTGCAGGATGCGGCGCAGCTCGATTTGAAGAACTTCGCGGCGCTGGGCATCGAGCGCGCCGAACGGTTCATCCATCAGCAGGATCTCAGAGCCTGCCGCCAGGGTGCGTGCAATTGCAACGCGCTGGCGCATGCCGCCGGAAATGCGGTTCGGGTAGCTCTTGGCGTGTTCCGTCAGGCCGACGATATTGAGGTAGTGTTGCGTGCGCTCTGTTTTCTCCGGAGGCGTCATGTCGGCCCGGTAGCGCATGCCGAATGCGACGTTTTCTTCGACCGTCAGCCACGGGAAGGAGGAATACGATTGGAACACCATTCCGCGGCGGCGGTCCGGCGCGCCCAGCGGCGTGCCTTCGAGTGCAATCGTGCCGGCCGTCGGCGTTTCCAACCCGCCGACCATGCGCATCAGCGTGGTCTTGCCGCAGCCCGACGGGCCGAGGAACACCACGATCTCACCCTTGGCCACAGTCAGATTGAACGGCGCGACCACATCGCCGGTGTCGCCAAAGCCGGCAAAGCGCTTCGAGACATTTTCGAAAGTAAGATAGCCCATATCCCTCACCTCCGCAGGTAGGCGAACCAGCGCCAATGTAGCCAGCGAAGGGCTTGGTCGGTCGCCAAGCCGATGATGCCGATGGCGACGACGCCGGCCATCACCTCGGGTGTCTTGAAGAAACGGCGGGCCTGCCAGATCACGAAGCCGACACCGCTATCGGCGGCGACGATTTCAGCGATGATCACGTAGCTCCAGCACCAGCCGAGCGTGACGCGCAGGTTGTCAACCAGCGTCGGCAGCATGGCGGGCAGGGACACATCCAAGAGTGCGCGGCCGCGCGGGGCGCCGAGCGTTTGCGCCACTTCCTGGTATTCGTGAGGGACACGGCGCGCGTCATCAGCGACAAGCAGCACCAACTGAAAAAAGGTGCCAAGCCATAAGAGAAACAGCTTCGTCGCCTCGCCGACGCCAAACC
>JANNXL010000235.1:0-1676 GCA_031409575.1 Hyphomicrobium sp. | reverse complement strand
TAAAAGCCGCGTCAACACGTTCAGACTCCCGGAAGGACAGGCACGATCGCGCCGCATCCCACGTAAGGTCCATGCGATAAGCATAAACTGCCGACCGCTCGCCTAACGAAGGCATCACGGTCAGGTAGCTGCCTTCGAGATACTGAACCGAGGCGCGTGTGTAGTTGCCAAGCTCATCGGGGGCGATGCCTGTACGGGTTTCAGCAATTGCTGCCGCGGAAGCACTTCCGTTCTTCGACGATTTTTTCCGAAGCTCAAGGCCCAGTGCATCTTCAACGCGCACCATGGTGGCAAGCGTGAACGGACGCTTGCCCGACAGCGCTTTTTCTAAGGTTGAGATCGAGATCTTGGCATCGTCGGCAAGCTGCTGACGCGACATGCGCCGTCTCGCCATTTCCTCGCGCACGCCGGCTGCAAACGAATTGCTGTCACTTAGCCCCGCGTTGCGATCTAAACTTTTTCCCATGGCTCTTCCCCCGCGCCATTCCGCACAAGCGCGTACAATCGCGCACCACGCGGTTCCCGGCAAGGCGATTGATTGCGGAAACGTGCAGAAATCTGCCAGCCAGCGCGCTCGCTTCGCCACAGTTGGTTCGCGATAAAGTGTCCTGATGCAGCAAACTCAGGAGACCGCATGTCCGGATGTCAGACTTATGATCTCGTCATTGTTGGCGCGTCGTTTGCCGGGCTAGTTGCCGCCAAGACGGCCGCGATGCGCGGTCTCAGCGTGGCAGTGCTGGAAGCCAAACCTGATGCTGGGCACCGCGTAGCCACAACGGGAATTCTGGTCAAAGAAGCCGCAGATGACCTCGATATTCCCCACACCTTGACGCGGCGCGTGCATGGCGTGCGGCTCTACGCACCCAATCTCACCCACACCGATTTGTTTGCACCTGGATACTTCTTTATCACAACGGATACGGCGGGGGTTTTGCGATGGCTGGCCAGCGAAGCCACGCGCGCTGGCGCCCACATTCTTTATCGCACGCGCTTTGAAGGGGCTGGCTGGCAAGACGGTGTTTTCCGGTTCAAAGGCCTCAACATTGGCGCGCGTTACATATTAGGCGCCGATGGCGGGCGGTCTGCCGTCGCCCAGCATTTCGGGCTTGGCCGCAACACGGCATTCTTGACCGGATTGGAGATCGAGTACGAGGGTCTGGACGCCGCCGACCCAAGATTCCTTCATTGTTTCATGGATTCCAAGCTGGCTCCTGGCTACCTGGCATGGATCGCGCCCGGTCCAAAAGTCACCCAAGTGGGCCTTGCTGTGGGGCCAGGCAGGCGGCCTCAGCTGAAACGTTTTCTTACCGCAACCAACGAGCGATTTCAGTATTCCACTGCAACGCCACTCGAACGCCGTTCAGGGCGAATTCCGTGCGGCGGGCTGGTGACGCCGTGGGCCATGCCAGGCGTCATGCTGGTGGGGGATGCTGCGGGCCAGGTGTCTCCCGCAACAGCTGGTGGCATTCGGCTCGCGTTTCGTTTTGGGCGGCGCGCAGCACAAGCCATAGCCGATCATTTTCAGTCGCTCGGGCCTTCGCCTGAAATTGTGATGGCCCGCGAAATGCCGAACTTTGTGATCAAGAAGGCGATGCGTTTCGCACTTGATTGCGCCCCACCGAATGCTCTGATTAACTTAGCCTTGGGCACACGTGCCATGCAGCTTCTTGCGCGGT
>JANNXL010000234.1:0-7850 GCA_031409575.1 Hyphomicrobium sp. | reverse complement strand
TGGCGCGCCCGGAACGATTCGAACGTCCGACCCTCAGATTCGTAGTCTGATGCTCTATCCAGCTGAGCTACGGGCGCGTGCCACCTTGCCCCAATGGGGCGCTGATGCCGTGGATACGGCAGAGGTGAGGCGGCATTACTAGTCGGTCGAGTGCGCCAGTGCAAGCGACTTCGTGGCCGGGTGCCGTCCACCCTCCAATTCTGTCTAACAGGTTCAATCACCGTAATAATTTGTCGCGGCCAACGGACCTGACCCTCTAACTTACGGTGCGATCGGGCAGCTCGATCCGGAACGTCGCCCCGCTTGGCGTATCCAGCAGGCGCAACGATCCGCCGTGCGCCGCAATCAGTTCGGCCGCGATCACGAGGCCGAGCCCCGTGCCGCCCTTTTTGGTCGATCCCTGGAATGCCTTGAACAGTTTGGCGCGCTGGGGTGCGGGAATGCCGGGGCCTGTGTCGCTGATCTCAATCACCACGGTGCGCCCCTCGCGCCGGCCCGTTACGCGGATGTCGCCGGCGGCACCGGCGCCTTGTGATTCAATCGCCTGCACAGCATTGCGCGCCAGATTGCTGATGACGCGAAACAGATGCTCGTGATCGGCATCGACCATCAGCGTTTCTTCGATCTTGACGGTCCAGCCGATGCCGCCCTCGCGTGGCAACCCCAGACCATCGCCGGCTTCCTCGACGACGGGCTTCAAGCGCATAAGAACGCGCCGCGGTTGCATCTCTTCCGTGCGCCCAAAGCGCAAGCTGTCGGTGCAGAAATTTATGGCGCGATCAAGCGAGGCAATAAGCTTGGGCGCAAACTGCTGCACAGTGGGATCAGGCAGCGAGGTCAGGCGGTCTGATATGAGTTGCGCGTTCGCCAGCATGTTGCGCAGATCGTGGCTGATTTTGGCGACCGCGAGGCCAAGCTGTGCCAGCCGGTTTTTTTCGGTCAGCGCTTGCGCGAGCTGCTTTTGCATGTTGGCAAGCTCGCGCTCAGCCGCGCCGATTTCATCGCCACGCGCCGATGGCACAATAATGCGATTGGGGTCTTCAGGGTTTTCACTGAACTGCAGCATATTGCGTGACAGCCGCATCATGGGCCGCACGAGAAGCCTGTTCAGCGCGAAATAAACCAGCGCGGCCGTTGTCAGCGAGATCATCACTGAAAGCCAAATGATGTTGAGCGCATGTTTGATCATGGCTTTGCGCAGCGGCTCTTCCGGCAAGACGATCTCGATCACGTCGTCGTAGCGCGGGCCGAGCAGCCCGGTAATGCGCAGCGTTCGGTCTTCGGGCGCGGTGAAGACGGCAAGCGCATCGCGGATGTGCAACAGCCAAATGCGTGTGTCCTTGACCCAGGTCTCGCTCGGCGGGTCGCGCATGTCGTATTGGGCGGAAATCTCCAATGCGCTCACCGGCGGCAAAATGAGATAGCGCGCCCCGCCGCGGCGCACGGCAATGGCGCGGATCAGGCCGTTGCGCAGAAGTTCGTTGCGCAAGGCCGGCGGCACGTCGTGACCAGGTGCTGCGTCGGCGGCCAGCATAGCCACGTACGACACTTGCAGGCGATCATTCAGCCAGCCGGTGCGGAACGTGGCGATGGAGGGCAGAAAGATCAGAATTTCCGCAAGCATCACGAACATGGCCGTGAGCAGCAAGAGCTTTGCAGGGAGTTTTAACCCGGTCCAGCCTCGACGCAGAACGCCCGGCAAGCCCCATGGCCAGCCGAGGGTCTCCTTCAACGCGCTAAGCGTGGACGGCGGCTCACGCAGACCGTTGTTATGGGGATCAGACAGCACGGCCGGTCCTGAAGCTCCAGAGGCAAACAAGCGCAAATACCACGATAGCGCGGCCCGGTGCAGCCACTCAATCAAAGCTGCCGTCTGATTACGGAGGGCAGCAGGACACAATTCCTCTGGTGTGATGCCTCTACAAGCCATTTCGGCGCCCGACATCCGTGTCTGACACCGGAAACGATAAGGTTGAGAGTTGCGCTGCGGCGCAGGCCGATAGCGCGGCCACATTCGCTTTACAAAACTTTACGCAGCAGAGATTGCCGCGAAACCAAGGGATCCTATGTCTCGATCACGGGACAAAAGAAGCGCCCGAAGGAATGGAGAACCCTATGTCAGACACAACCCCCAACGCCCCGCCGCCAGTGCCCTCGCGCTGGCGCAATCGCGGGACACTGAAAATCGCAGGCCTCGTCGTGATTTCGGCGATCGCTGGTGCTGGCGCCTCGCGTGCTGCGCATCACTGGCACCATCACGGCATGGGTCACGGCTTCATGAGCGGCCCCATTGATCCGGCCAGTGTTGACCGCAGGGTGGACTGGATGACGGGCAAGCTCGCTCGAAGTGTTAACGCGTCGGATGAGCAGCGCGAAAAAATCAAGCTGATTGCAAAGGCTGCTGCGAAAGACCTGATGCCATTGCGCGAAACAATGCGAGAAGCGCGCAAGCAAGCCCGTGAGTTACTGGCCCAGCCCGCCGTCGATCGCGCCGCGGTTGAGAAGCTGCGTGCCGATCAGGTTGCAAACATCGATACCATCAGCAAACGGCTCAGCGCTGCCCTCGCCGATGCCGCCGAGGTGTTGACGCCCGAACAGCGCAAAGAGCTTGCCGGGCGCTTTGCCGCGCATGATGGCTGGCGCTCTTGGGACAAGCGGAGCTAAACTCACAGTGTGAGCGACCGCATCCTGTTGATTGAAGACGACACCCGCCTTGCCGAGATGGTTCGAGACTATCTCAGCGGGGCGGGGTTTCGCGTCGAACATGCGCCGACCGGCAGCAAAGGCCTGGCCATGAGCGAGCGCGAGGCGTTCGATGCGCTGATCCTTGATCTCATGCTGCCGGATATGGATGGTCTCGATGTCTGCCGGGCTATCCGCACCAAAAGCACGACCCCCATCCTCATGCTCACGGCGCGCGGAGATGCCATGGACCGCGTGGTTGGCCTGGAACTCGGCGCAGACGACTATTTGCCCAAACCCTTCGAACCGCGCGAATTGCTGGCCCGGCTCAAATCCATATTGCGCCGTGGGCGCGGGCTCGGTCAGCCGCAAGTCGTGCGCTTCGGCCGTCTTGAGATTGACCAGAGCGCGCGTCAGGTGCGCCTCAGCGGGGCGGCGTGTGATCTGACAGGCTATCAATTTGATTTGCTCCAGGTGCTGGCAGCGCATGCCGGACGGGTCATGTCGCGGGACGCGCTGATGGAAGCGCTGAAAGGCTCTGGCCTGGAAGCCTTCGACCGTTCGATCGATGTGCACATCTCGCGCATCCGGGCCGCCATCGAAGACGATGCCAAAAGCCCGCGCCGTGTCATCACGGTGCGCGGGGCAGGCTACGTTTTCGCCAAAGCACAGGATTGAGTGCACATGAAGCGGCGGCTGTTCCTGCAGTTTTACTTCACGATCATCATCAGCCTCATGCTCGTTGTGGCGGCTGCTGGCCTGATGTGGCGCGTGGTACAGAATACGTCTCCGGCGCGCAGTGCGTTCGATTTCGCCGGCGAACTGGCCGGAGCTGTCTTGCCGCCGGCCACTTCACCTGTTCCTGAGCAACAAGCCGCACTCGAAAAGTTCGCAACGTCTCTGCGCACCGATCTTGCGCTGTTCGGCGCAGACCGCACGCAAATCGCGGCGGCCGGGCAGCCGTTGCCGCCGCCGCAAGACTGGCAGGAGACGGGCGGCCGTGTGCACGTGCGCGGAGGTCATGCCTGGGCCATTGCACTGCCAGACGGGCGCTGGCTGGTGATGCGCTCGCCGCGTGATCATGGCGGACGGCTTCATCCGGCGCTGGGCCTCGTTGGCATACTCGGCGGGATCGCACTGGCGGTTGCTATCGGCGCGTACCCTATCGTTCGCGGGCTGACGCGGCGGCTTGAGCGCTTGCAAGAAGGTGTCGTGTCGCTCGGTGCGGGAGAGCTGTCCACGCGCGTGAAAGTAGAAGGCCGCGACGAGGTGGCCGCACTGGCGCACAGTTTCAATCGTTCTGCGGAACGCATTGAGGCGCTGATGGGCGCGCACCGCATGCTACTCGCCAACGCAAGCCATGAACTGAGAACACCTCTGTCGCGCATCCGGCTTGGTGTCGAGCTGTTGAAAGACGGGCCGGATGCGAAACGCGAAGCAAACTTGATCAAAGACATTGCTGAACTCGATCAGCTGGTCGATGAAATCCTGCTGTCGAGCCGGCTCGATGCTGCCGAACAGCTGGATACGCGCGAGGCTGTCGATCTGCTGGGATTAGCGGCCGAAGAATGTGCTCGCTACGGCGATTGCGTGCTGAACGGCGATGCCGTGACTGTGCAAGGTGACCCGCGGCTGCTGCGCAGGCTGATCCGCAATTTGCTGGAAAACGCCGCGCGCCACGGCAAACCGCCCGTCGACGTCAGCGTGCACAGTGACGGCGTGTTTGCGGCAATGGTCGTCGCCGATCACGGCAGCGGTATTCCAGCCGCCGAGCACGATACGGTTTTCGAGCCGTTCCACCGCGCTTCGTCGCGTACATCAACTGGCGGTACAGGTCTTGGGCTCACGCTGATGCGCCAGATCGCGCGGCGTCACGGCGGCGATGCGCATTACGAGACGAGCGGCCCCACCGGCTCTCAGTTCCGCGTAACGCTGCAGCGGTGAGCGGTGTCCGGTGTGGGGCGCCGGCAAATCACTGGCCCGCATACGCGGCCTCCAGCTTGGCGATATCGATTTTCGTCATCTGTAACATGGCCTGCATCACGCGGTTGGATTTGACCGGGTCGGCGTCTTGCAACAGTTCCGGCAAGCGTGACGGCACAATTTGCCATGACACGCCGAACTTGTCCTTCAGCCACGCGCAGTGACTTTTCGAGCCGCCGTCAGAAAGCTTTTCCCAAAGTTCATCCACTTCGGCCTGGGATGCGCAATCGACCTGCAGCGAGATGGCCTCGTTGAACTTGAACTGAGGTCCCCCGTTCAAGGCGGCAAATTGCTGACCGTCGATTTCAAAGCGCACAATCAAGACGCTGCCCTTAGGACCTGGTCCGGCATCTCCGTAGCGCATGGTGTCTAGAATCTTCGAGTTCTTGAAAATAGAAACATAGTGGTTGGCGGCTTCTTCGGCTTGACCGTCAAACCACAGGCACGGGGTGATCTTTTGTTTAATTGGCATCGCTCAGCTCCTGTGTGAGGTCATAATTTTCGCTCGAAGAGGGGAGATCCCGACACCACTCCTGACCGGCCCGACCACGTTCCGGCGGATTGGGTCAGCAATAAGACTGGGTCCTACACCTTCAAGTGCCGCGCTCAAGTTCTGCCGCGCTGATACAAGATCCGCGCAATCGTGTTGGTGAGAATTTGGGCTGCAAGGATTGCCGTGGTGCCAGTGTGGTCGTAGTCGGGTGCCACTTCGACAAGGTCGAGCCCAACGATGGTGCCGCGTTTTGTCAGCCCATCAATGAACTCAAGTACTTCGTAGTATAAAAACCCTCCATGCGAGGGCGTTCCCGTGCCAGGCGCGATGGACGGATCAAAGCCGTCGATATCGATGGTAAGATAGTAGCGCGCGCCTTTCGGTACGCGCTCAAGGGCTGCCTCGACGCCCATTTTGCGGAACTGGCGCACCGAGAGTATATCCGAGCCCATGCGGCGGGCATCGTCGTAGCCTTCGCGCGCCGTCGAGGACACGTTGCGGATGCCGAATTGCGATTGACCGGTGACATAGCTTTTTTCAGCTGCGCGCCGCAGCGGGCTGCCGTGACCGAGCCGCACGCCGTGCCGTTCATCGACAAAATCGAGATGGGCATCGATTTGCACAACGTGCAGCGGGCCATGCTCAGAAAATGCATTGATGCAAGGTATCGTGATCGAATGATCGCCGCCAAGAACAACCGGCAAAGCGCCTGCCGCTAAGATTTTGCGCACGCCATATTCGATGTTGGCGTGGCTCTGCACAGTATCGGTGTGGATGATGTCAGCATCGCCGATGTCCACGATGCGCGTTGTCTCGGCTGGCAGATAGACGGCATCGTCTTCATGGTCATAGACCCCGCCATGGCCGAACGAAAACAGTGTTGAGGCGTCCCGGATGGATCGCGGCCCGAAGCGTGCGCCAGAGCGCCATTGCGTTCCGAAATCATAAGGTGCGCCCATCACAGCCACGTCGGCTGCGATGGCGTCCCAATCTGGCTGGTACGGATTTTTGCCAAAGGTGGAAATGCCGACAAATGGCAGATTGAGGCGTCCCTTTTCGTAGCCATGATTGGTCATGTGCCGTGCTCATCATGTTGCGCTGCCAGCAATCGTTCATTGAACACCGTGGCCCGGCCTTTTCGCTTTGCGGCTTCCGGCGCCATGACGCACGCAAGTTCAAACAGCAGCGTGGCTGCCGCGTAGGCTGTCATGCCGCCAAGATCGAACGGCGGCGACACTTCCACAACATCTGCTCCGGCAATGGTGAGCCCGGCGAGTTCGCGCACCATCTGAATGGCCTGGAACGTCGAGATGCCGCCGACTTCGGGTGTGCCAGTACCGGGAGCCTGAGACGGATCAATACAATCGATATCAAATGAGATGTAGACGGGAGCCGTGCCGGCAATGTCCCGTGCCGTTGCCATCACGGTGTCTACCCCGCGTTTGAACACCTCTTCGATGGGGAAAATGCGAATTCCGTTTGCCGCGGCGAACGCGCGGTCTTCGCCATCATACGTCGAGCCGCGAATGCCGATCTGCACGATTCGTTGTGGATCGAGCAGGTTTTCTTCGATGGCGCGGCGAAAGGGTGTGCCGTGGGTGTAGCGCGCGCCGCCGAAGTACTCCGTGTTCAAGTCGGTGTGGCTGTCGAATTGGATGAGGCCAATGGGACCGGACGCTGCAACGGCGCGCAAAACAGGCAGTGTCGTCAGGTGATCGCCGCCTGCCGTCAATGGCATCACGCCTGCCGCCACAAGTCCTGAATAAAAATGTTCTATGCGCGCGAGCGTGTCTTCAAGCCCGATTGGATTTGTGCTCACGTCTCCGAGGTCGGCAAGGCGTGCAGTATGAAATGGAGCAACGGCCGTTGCCTGGTTGACCATGCGGATCATGGTCGAGGCATCGCGCATGGCGCGCGGCCCATGGCGTGCTCCCGCGCGGTTTGTCGTGCCGCCGTCCCAAGGAATTCCAGCGAGCCCTATTTCAACGCCGCGTGTGCGTGCCTCTCCCGGCTCAACAAAGGGCAGGCGCATGAAGGTCGGCACACCGGCAAAGCGCGGTACGTCGAGCGACGATACGGGCAGGAATCTCTCGTCAAACGCCTGCATGGGGCTCACCGCTTTGCCAAATGCACAGGGCCGTCGAAGTAAGGCAGTGTTTCGATACGCGGTTTGTAGGTGCCAGCATCCGTCAGAGATTTGACGTAGGCTGCGATGTCTTCCAACGGCGCGAACCAGACGCTCTTGTTGGCCATGATGTCGACGAGGAAGCGCTCGACAAGCCGCCAGCGCGCCAGACGGCCGGTGAGAAACGGATGCCAAACCGGCAGCCACAAGCCTCCAGCTTCATAGTGCGCCTCGAACTCCTCGAAGAATGCGCGCAGGCCGTCCGAAGGTCCGCGCACGGGCATCATATAGCCGATCTCGGCATAGTGCGCGAAGGGCGGCCAGTCATCGGTGCCCCAGTGCACAGCCATTTCCCAAAGGTCACCCTTGGGTGTCTTCATCAGGTAGGGAATGTCGTCGGCCATGAGAGACGAGTCGTAGAGAAACTTGTTGGCGATCAGCCGGTCAACGACGCCTTGCGTGACGTTGTAAACCGGGGCGCGATAGCCGCGCGGCGCTCGCCCGGTCATGGAGCGGTGCACGTCCATGGCGCGTTCGAACCAGTAGCCTTGCTCGGCATCGGAATGC
>JANNXL010000233.1:0-3911 GCA_031409575.1 Hyphomicrobium sp. | reverse complement strand
CAAATGCACCACCCACCAGCGCCAATATTCCATGATCGAAATATGAGTGTGCTGTCCCCACATCAATCCTGCGGCGTAGAGAAGCCCAATCGCTAGCGATGACACGACGACCAAGTAAATAAGTGACTTACCGCCCTTCTGTTGCAGCACCGGCCACAAGGCTCGCAGCACCAACGCTACCCAGAGCAAGAGTCCGATGGTCAAATAGATCTGCCAGAAACGGCCGAGATCGACATACTCATATCCTTGATGACCGAACCAGAAATTCGCCGTCAGACTTGTGAAAAAGCGGTGAACCGCCGCCCACTCGCCCGCGAAAGACCCGACAACAATAATCAACAGGCTGACAAACAGAAAATTGACGCCAAAGCGTTGATAGGGCGGATCACGCCCGGCTAGTAATGGCGCAACATACAAGCCCGTCGCGAGCCAAGCCGTTGCGATCCAGAGCACGGCCAACTGCGTGTGCCAAGTCCGCGTTACCGCATAGGGCAAATAGTCGGCGAACGGCAAGCCATACAACCCTTGTCCTTCAACGGCGTAATGGGCCGTGACGATGCCGAGAAGGACCTGCGCTAGAAAGAGTGCACAAACGACCCAGAAATACTTAGCGGTCGCCTTCATGGAGGGCGTGATGTCTGCGCCGTCCATAAAGTCCGATTTCGCGATGCCCTCAGCTGGCAGGATGTCTTCCCGCCAGTCATCAAATTGCTTGGCGTAGTAGGCAACCAACGCACCCGTTCCAGCAAGAAGCAGAATAACAGACGCGATGCTCCACATCAGGGTACCGGTCGTCGGCTGGTTGCCAACGAGCGGCTCGTGTGGCCAGTTACTGGTGTAGGTGATGTCCTGCCCAGGCCGGTTGGTGGTCGCGCTCCAGGCGGTCCAGAAATAAAATGCCGACAACGCCTCCGCTTCCGCAGGCGGCAACAGCCCATGGAGGGGAAAAGCATAATTTCTCCGCAGGGCGAGTGATGCCTGATCCAGGCCTCCATAAAGACTGACAAAGTGCGCCTCGACCCCCTTTATGGCTTTGGCGCGGTTCGCGCTGACCGTGATCACACCTGTTGCTGGATCATAGGTGTTGGCGCGCATCTCATCGCGAAGAGCGGCTTTGCGCATCAGGGTCTGTTGCGCTGGCGTTATTCCCGGCAGCGGAGCTTGCTCCATCGAAGCCGCCAATAGGGCTTCTGCTTCGCGATGAAGCCAGTCAGCACTCCAGTCGGGCGCCAGATAACTTCCGTGTCCCCAGATCGACCCCTGCTGCATACCGCCGATCGACTGCCAGATATTTTGGCCGCGTTCAATGTCAGCGCGGGTAAACAGGGTGTCACCGGAGGCGGATTTGACGGCCTCAGGAATCGGAGGGGCCTGTTGATAAATTTCGCGTCCAAGGAGAAGCAGAATCCCAAACATCAAAACCATCCCCACTGAAAGGATGGTCCAAAGCCGCTCGACGCTGAATGTCGTCTTATAGGAACTCATGATCCGCACTTTCTGTCGTACGCACGGTTGCTGACTTTTCGCTTGTAACACGAACGCGCAGTCCGCGCGTATTGACAATCTGATGAATAGAATGAGTGCCGGTATCTGGATGAGAGCGCCTGAGTTGCCCGCTCGCGACGGCACCCAATTAAGTCGTTGCCTGTTGAAGACTTAGCTGAGTGACACCAAGCCTCCTTGACCGAGATCAACCATTTTTGGCGTCTGCTCTCGCAGAGACATTGTCCGTCGTCGGGCCGAAGCCGAACCAGACAAGATTTTTCGTCGAGGTCTGCCGCCGAGGATTCAGCGGTCAACAGCTCAGCGCCAGCAGCGCTTTATTATTAGTCACCGAGCCGCGGCGGCGAGCATCTCGCCACTTACAGCGGCCTGATGAAGGCCGATGCCTACGCGGGCTACAACGGGTTCTACGTTGCAAGCCGCAAACCAAGCATGATCTACGAAGCGGCATGTTGGGCGCACGGGCGGCGCAAGTTCTTCGAACTGGCCGATCTGCAAAAGGCGCCCATCGCCCTTGAAGCCGTGCGCCGCATTGATGAGCTGTTCGCGATTGAACGCGAGATCAACGGCAAACCGCCTGATCAGAGACGCGCTGTCAGGCAGGAGTACTCAAAACGACTCGTTGATGAGTTGGAGACTTGGCTCCGCCAAGAGCGGCAAAAACGATCCTCGAAGAGTCCGGTTGCCCAGGCCATCGACCACGGCATCAAACGCTGGCCCGCGTTCATGCGGTTCCTCAACGATGGCCGCATCTGTATGTCGAACAACGCCGCTGAACGCGGGGTGCGCGGCATTGCGATTGGCCGGAAGAACTGGACGTTCTGCGGCAGCAACTCCGGTGGCCGCCGGGCTGCCGCCATCTACACCCTCATCGAAACCTGCAAGCTCAACGACGTCGAACCGCGCGCCTGGCTAGCCGATGTCCTCGCCCGCAACGCCGATCATCCAGCCAAGCGCATCACAGACCTGCCACCGTGGACCTGGAAAGCCGCCCGCACCAGCAACGCCACCGCCGCGTGACGCGGCATACCTGCGGTCCTGACCGGATGCTTACAGACTCCTTGAGTTCAGTTGGCTGATTCAGCGTTTTGCCGGGCTGCAAATCGCAGAGCACCCAATTTATCAATTTTTGGTTGAGAGCCTGTCCGGAAGTATCTTGAATCATCGGAATCACTTGTGATTCTGTAGCGCTAGGCGAGGTGATTCGCGGGGGTAGCGATGTGGACGTCGAAAAACAGGGCGGATTACGAGCGCTGCGGCCGTTATCCGAGTGATCTGACAGACGACGAATGGGCACGTGTTGAACCCCATCTTCCAGCGCCGCGCGAAGTTGACCGGCGCGAGATCATGAATGCGATCCTTTACGTGCTGACGACAGGGTGCCAGTGGCGCGCGCTGCCGAAAGATTTACCGCCGAAGAGCACAGTGCACGACTACTTCGTCGAATGGCAGTGCGATGGCACGCTCACGCGCATCCATCACGCACTCTATGGCGAAGTCCGCAAACTGGCGGGCAAGAAGAAAACGGCGACCACCGCTATCGTTGATAGTCAGAGCGTCAAGAGCGCAGAAAAAGGGGGGCTCGGATTGATGAGAGCGGCTACGATGCGGGCAAAAAAATCAAGGGTAAGAAGCGCCATATTGCCGTCGACACGCTTGGCATGATGGCCGCCTTGTGCGTATCGACGGCTGATATCCAGGACCGCGATGTGATCGCGCCGTTGCTGCGCGAAGCCCGCAAAATGTTTCCGTCATTGAAGCGGGCAATCGCGGACGGCGGATATCAAGGTGCCGCGACTGCAGATGCTGTTCGCGCCGAAGCCAAGATACCGCTCGAAATCGTCAAGCGTTCTGATGCTGCCGAAGGCATCAAAGTATTGCCCAAGCGCTGGATCGTCGAGCGTACGTTTGGATGGCTTGGCCGCTGCCGCAGACTTGCGAAAGACTTCGAGAACCTCGCCCGTTCGCACTCCGCGTTTGTCATTCTCGCCATGTTCCGCGTCATGCTCAGACGGCTCGCAACAGCAAGTATAATTCATAAATGTTCCGGACGGACTCTGAGACGTGAACACTAGAGACTATTTGATAGGGGTCTGCCAGTATCCAAAGACTTCAAAGTTCATTGGCGGGGCGAAACCATTCGCCGGACTGCTGACTTTGATACTTCCAGCAGGTTCTTGGTTCCACAGCCCGCTGACTTGTCTAAAGGGACTTGGTGCTGCCAGCACTACCAACGCGCCTCGAGGACTGTGCCGGGCGTAAGAAGAGATATACTCATCGTACTGCTGCCCAATTAGAGGAATGCCAGATTTCAATTTATCTGGATGGTAAGCGCGAAAGTCAGACACATAAGGCGCACATTTCAAGAATGAATAGTGGAACATAAGATGCGGCCAGCAACTCCCATT
>JANNXL010000232.1:0-4796 GCA_031409575.1 Hyphomicrobium sp. | reverse complement strand
ACACGCGCCGCGTTGCGGAATGCCTCGGACGGGCTTTCCTCGTAGCTGCCAAATGGCATGTCGACGACGATCAGCGCGCGCTTCGACCCGCGCACCACGGCACGCCCGTGCATGATCATGAGATCAAGCGGAACCGGCAGGGTGGTCTCAAAGCCATGCATCACCATGCCGAGGCTGTCGCCCACCAGGAGCACATCGCAATAGCTATCGGCAATCGCAGCGGTATGAGCGTGATACGACGTCAGCGCCACAATGGGGCGGACGTTCTTCATGGCTGTCACACTCGGGGCCATCAAACGCTTCTGATCGGTATGAATCGACATGGTGTTTTGTTCTTTTGACCGGCGGATACGGCGCAGTGCTTAAGCCCAATTCTGCCCATTCTGACGTCAGAACAGCGGTGACTGAGGCTCGTCACCTAGCGCATTTCGTTGACATTGCGCCACACCTTGTTTGGGGACTAATCGTTAGCCAAAGCAACACGTTGCAATCGGCTTTCCGGGTCTGTTACGTGTCTGTCATCAATTTCAGGAGATTTCGGTCTCCTTGGTCCGTTAACTTCTGAAAACAGTCGAGGCCTCAGGTGTTCAGTGTAACGGGCTTGCTCAGCAACACGAAAGCTGCGTCCGCGCAGATGGTTTCCAGACAGCCCCGCAAGCGCTACGCCAGTGGGGCTGCTCTAATTTCGACTGCTCTGCTCTCAACCGGCCTATTGGGCATTACTACTGCACCGGTCTCAGCGCAGGGCTACGGATACGGGTATGGTTACGAGCAGCAGTGGTGGAAGCCCGTAAAGCCGAAGCGGCAAAAGGCCAAAGGCGATAAACGCCCCGACAAGGCCGCGAAGACAGACGTTGCCATATCAGATAAGCCGGCCGAAGGTCCGCTTGTGCTGGTGGTATCTTTGAGGAACCAGCGCGTTACCGTCTATGACGCGTCGGGCGTTGTTGCCGTTTCGCCAATATCTTCGGGCCGAGTTGGAAACCCGACACCCATGGGCGTCTATTCGATCCTCGAAAAACAAAAAATACACTACTCGAATTTGTATGATTCGGCCCCAATGCCAAACATGCAGCGTATTACCTGGTCAGGCGTTGCCCTGCACGCTGGCGTGCTGCCGGGCTATCCCGCATCGCATGGTTGCATCCGGCTGCCGCATTCGTTCTCACAGCGCCTCTATAATATGACGAAGACCGGCGCAAAGGTGATCGTGACACGCGACGACGCTCCGGTGCAGGCGTTCTCACACCAAGAGTTGTTCACCGCCTATCCTGTGCCAGCAGATCAGGCCGCAGGTGCCGCCCCTTCCGGATCATCGAACAATAAAGTCGCTGATGCCTCGGGCCGGACAGTCGCGGCTCCGGCCACGTCTACGGGCCTTATCACCGCGGCTGCAGCAGAAACCTCTTCACAGGCCGTCAGCACGGCAGGTGTTACGCCCTATCGCATGAAGTGGCTCGCCGAGATGGTGCGCCGCTCGCAATCTCTGACGGAAGCCCAGGCGGCGAAAGCCGAGGCAGAGGCAAAAATTGAGCGCACCGCCCAGATACTTGAAATCGCGCTGGCGGATCTGAAAGCGGCCCGTGCCGAAGCGCAAGCACTGGCGCAAGACATCAAGAAAACTGAGGCCACGCGCAATGCGACGGAAAAAGAGTTGGACACCTTCGCAAAGGCTATGCTTTCGGGCCCGGCCCTCACTGAGCCACAGGCTCTCACCTCGGCCAGCCGTGAAGAAGCACTGGACTCCAAGCTCACCGGGCTGACGGCTACACTTGCCTCGCAGGCCGAACAGGTCGCCAGTCTGGACGCAAATGTCGTTGCTGCGACAGAACTCGCGCAAAGCGCCGAAATGGAGCGCAAGGCATCGTTAAAGGGCGCGGGCGAAGCTACCTCCGCACTCAAGGCGGCTCAGGATTTGGTCGACGAAGCCAAGCGCCGCGAGGCAAAACGGTCAGCGCCTGTTGCTATCTTTATCAGCCGCCAGACCAAGAAGCTGTATGTCCGCCAGGGCTATCTGCCGATATTGGAAGCGCCGGTCGAGATTGCCGAACCGGATAAGCCGATGGGGACGCATGTTTTTACAGCGCACACGGTTTCGCCGAAAGATGGCTCCGTTAACTGGAGTGTCGTGTCGGTGCAGACCGGCCCCGCATTACCCGATGATCGCAGCAATGATAAGAAGCGCAAAATAGATGCTGCGAAGGACGTGCCCAAGCCCATGGCGGAAACGGCCGCATTGCAAACGCCCGCCGCAGCTCTCGACCGCATCACTATTCCAACAGACGTCCGCGACCAGATCGCGGACGTGTTGAAGCCTGGGTCTTCGCTGATCGTCTCGGATTACGGCACCAGCAATGAAACCGGCCTATTTACCGACTTCATCGTGAGCCTGCGGTAACGCAAAACGCAATCGCTGGTTAGTGCCGCGTCGCACCAGCGGTGGGAGCGGCTTCTCCCATAGCGGCGAGAGCCTCCGCGGTTTTGGCATCCATCGCGGTTGTGCCATGGCCATAGCGCGGAGCGCTGGCTCCGGCACGGACGGGATTGGCGCGAACCCAGACGCGATCAAACGAGCGCTTAGCCCAGTTCGCGGTCTCGGCACTATCGACTGCGTAGCACTCGTAGGCATCGCGCTTGGCGGGGTCGCGGCGCATGCAATCGCCAACCCAAACGCTTGACGGCCCAAGGATCAGTTGTTCGTGCGCATCGAGAAGACGTGTATCAGGCGCGTGCCGCAGCGTAGCAACCCGCTCCAGGCTTGTGGCCTCTTCTGTCATGACGGGCTGACCGGCACGCGCAAAAACGGCATGAACCGTGATGCCGGCGGTCGCCAGTTCGACCGTCATGCTGGCAAGCGCGCGCGCGACAGGGCTCTCTGACGACAAGGCCATTAACAAATAGCAAACATTACCCTCAACACGGAGGCCTTCAGCGCGACGGGCCGCAAGGTCTTGTTCGATAAAATCGCGGATCTTTGCCTCTTTGTCCTCTTTCTTCACCACACTCATGCGAGGGGAGGCGTGCGAGCGCATTGGGTCGATCCTTTTATTCACGGGCCGGATTGGGCAAGTCCGGCCGGCCCCGTGAGTTTTGTTGTTATGCACATTAGGCCGCAAGACAGTTAAACAACGGTTGACCGCTGGAGCATTTCTGCGCACTCCGGCGAAGTCGTCTCAGTCGTCCCGGTCGTCAGTGCGAGCGGGCCGCAAGCGGCTCGCCATGCCTGCTGCATCAGAGGTTAACGGGTCGCTGTCCAAATCAACGACCGGAGCACCTTCGTCGCCAACGTCCGTTTCGAGTGGTTCGTCATAGAGATAAGTGAATTGAGCCGGTACGGGCGCTACTTTAAGTGTCGACTCTTCGCGGGCCGTATCGTTGCCGTTGTTAAGAATTACGTGGCCGGCGCCAGTCTGTTCATTCGCCGCCAGCGCTTGCCCCAGCCGGCTAATAATTTCGCTGGCAGAGCCAGCTTCTCCCGACGAACCCTGAGGGATCGAAACAGTTGCGGTCTCGCGGCGCAAAACCACGATGGTGTCGTCCGCGCGCGGTACGGGCGGTACATTTACATCCGCCGGCATGTGCGAAGGAGCCGAAGTGGCCATTTGAAAGGGCGGCGGACTAAAAGCTGGTTGTGCACGGCGCGCGGCTGCCTGCTGCTCCCCGCCACCGAAAGCAACCAAGGCTTCAGAACCCCCTACCGCCAATTTCGGCGCTTCGGCGTTCCACGGTCGCGCGCCCGGCGCTGTGTTGCCGTTCGCTGGGTGGAGTGCTGCGGTACTGGCCGTCTGATTCGCGGCATCGAACGGCTGGGTGCGCGGATGCGGTGGGTTGTATTGGGCATACTTGCCATAGGCGGCAGAAACGTCGGGGCGCGGTTCCGTGACGGTGGTTGGAGCCGTGGCTGTGCGGCTCGTCCAAGAGGGTTCGCTGCGGCGCTGCGTAGACCGCGTTCCCGGAGCTGAAAACGAAAACGGCGAACTGCCTGACGTCGGCTCGCAACGCCCTGATACGTTGAGGCGTTGTGCCGTCAAACCGCCATCACGCTCCAACGGCACAGAGCGATTTTGCGTCTGCGTACGAAGTGTGGTGGCAGCCTCCCGCTCTTGGGCCTCTTCGGCACGGCGGGCAGCCCCCATGACGGCCCCCAGGATAATTTCTGACCATGCTCCCTTACGGAAGCGATAGACGCGGAACGCATCTGACTCGGCAAACTTCGAGCCCTGCCTGCGCAATTTCGATTTGACCCGCCCGGTCAGCGGGAACCAGGTGCGCGTGAAGATTTTCTCCTTCTCGAAGCTCGCAAACAAATTGCTGAGAAGCTGGGCTTCGACGCGCAATTGCTCGCGCTGCAGCGGGTTCATGCGGAGTGGCGCATCAAGCGGCACAGCGACGTAGTAGTCACCATTCAAATCAAACACGACATGCCGGAACAGTTCGAAACTCTCACGCACTTCCGGATCGCGGTGAATATCCTTGAAACGCGACAGGATCTCGCTGACGGGGCCGATCTCGGCTTCACGCATTTTCGGTACCAGCCCATGCAGCCGGTTGACCGGGCGGCCGATTGAAACAAGGAACAAACACAAGTCGACAAAGATCGCGATGCCAAGGGGCACGTAGTCACGTTTGGAAAGACCTGCCGCTTCTGTCGAAAGCGCCCGTTGAGCGGCTGCTCCGCCTTCAACCGATTGCACGGCCTTCTGCTGTAGCTCGCGAAGTTCGTCAGCCGACGGTGGCATCTTGAACGCCATCAAACCGGCGAGTGTCGTCGTCAAACGGCGGAAGGCTTCGATGGT
>JANNXL010000231.1:0-21018 GCA_031409575.1 Hyphomicrobium sp. | reverse complement strand
CACATCGGCAACATCCGCACGGCGGTGCTCAATTATTTGTTCGCGCTGAAGTCGGGCGGTGAACTGATGCTGTGGCTCGATGATACCGACCGCGAGCGCTCGACGGACGAGTTCGCGCAGGGCATCCGCGATGATCTGACGTGGCTGGGGTTCAAGTGGTCGGACGAAGCACGCCAATCTGACCGCACAGCGCGATACGATGAGGCAGCAATCCAGCTCAAAAAATCTGGCCGGCTTTATGCGTGCTACGAGACGCCAGACGAACTTGACCGCAAGCGCAAGCGCCAGCACGCGGCCGGTAAGCCGCCCGTCTATGACCGCAGCGCGCTGAAACTCAACGATGAGGCGCGTGCAAAATTAGAAGCTGAAGGCCGCAAGCCTCATTGGCGGTTCCGGTTGGCGAATTCAAAGAACGCAGACGAACTGACCCCCCAACCGACGGCCATCACCTGGCCTGATCTGGTGCGCGGCACACAGTCGGTCGATGCCGGTTCGCTTTCCGATCCTGTCTTGGTGCGCGAAGACGGGTCCTATCTCTATACTTTCACCAGTGTCGTCGATGACATCGACTTTGGCATCACGCACATCGTGCGCGGCGAAGATCACGTGACCAACACGGGCGTGCAGATTGATATTTTCAAGGCGATGGGTGCTGAGCCGCCGCAGTTCGCACATCATAGCCTGCTGATCGGTACCGATGGTCATGCGCTCTCAAAACGCTTGGGGGCACTGTCGGTTTTGTCGTTCCGCGAGGCCGGTCTGGAACCAATGGCAGTTATGAGCCACGCGGCACTCGTCGGCACGTCAGACGCCATCGAGCCCCATGCCAATATCGACGAGCTTGTGGCGCTGTTCTCGCTCGACAAGATCTCCATGGCTCCTGGCCGTTTCGATGTGGAAGACCTCAAAGGCCTGAACGCGAAACTCCTGCACAAGCTGCCCTACGCGGCGGTTGGTCAAAGGCTTGACGCGCTGGGCGTTGGCGGCGGCGAAGCGTTCTGGCTGGCCGTGCGCGGCAACATCAGTGTGTTTTCAGATGTCGAGGTCTGGTGGAAAGCCGTGTCGGCCCCGCTGTCACCTGTAATCGAAGATGCCGCGTTTGCCGCTAAGGCCAGTGAGTTGCTGCCCGCGGAACCGTGGGACGAGCACACGTGGGGCGCGTGGACCGCGGCGGTTAAATCCGCAACAGGAGCAAAAGGTAAAGCGTTGTTTCATCCGTTGCGCATGGCACTAACCGCGCAGGAAAGCGGCCCGGAATTGAAAGCATTACTGCCGTTCATGGGCCGGGCGCGGGTGAAGGCGCGGCTGAACGGCGAGACTGCTTGAGCGCCAGCGTATTGCGCCGTCTTTGACCCAGTGAGATAGTCGCGAAGCAAAGTAAGCCACTTCAGCACGTATCGAATTCGGGGGCCCGTCCACATGCCGACTGTTGTGTTTGCGCCCGTCCTCCAGCGTCATGTTGAGAGCCCGCCAGCCGACGTGCCGGGCCGCACCGTGCGCGAGGTTCTCGATGCTGCGTTTGCCGTGAATGTGCGCGCACGCGGGTACGTGCTGGATGATCAGGCGGCACTCAGAAAGCATATGCTGATCTTTGTTGATGGCTCGCGCATCGTGGACCGGGTCACACTCTGTGATGCCGTTAAGCCCAACAGTCAAATCTACGTCATGCAATCGCTTTCGGGAGGATAACCATGGAGCAACGCGTTCTCGTAGCAACCCGTAAGGGGCTCTTTACGCTCGCGAAGTCGAACGGGGTGTGGGGCGTCCAGACCATCGACTTTCTCGCCGACAACGTCTCGATGGTGCTTTTCGACCGGCGCGACCGGTCACTCTACGCTGCCCTCGATCATGGGCATTTCGGTGCCAAGCTCCATCGCTGCAATGAAGCAAAGCGCGACTGGCAGGAGATCGCCGCGCCCGCCTATCCCGAAAAGCCGGCCGATTGCGAAGATATGGATATGTGGGGCAAGCCGCTGCCCTGGTCGCTGATCCGAATTTGGGCCCTTGAAACCGGAAGTGCCGATCAAGCTGGACGGCTTTGGTGCGGCACCATTCCGGGCGGGTTGTTCAAGTCTGATGACCATGGCGCAAGTTGGGAGCTGGTTCGCGGATTGTGGGATCACCCGTTGCGTTCGAAATGGATGGGTGGCGGGGCGGATTTGCCGGGATTGCATTCGATCGCAGTTGATCCGCGCGATCCCAACATTGTGCGCATTGGCGTGTCGACGGGCGGCACGTGGATTACGCGCGATGGCGGCGCAACGTGGAACCTTGGCGGCAAAGGCATGAGGGCGCTCTATGTGCCGCCAGAGCTCACCCACGACCCCATCGCGCAGGATGTTCACTGCCTTGTTCAATGCCAGGCGGCCCCCGATCAACTGTGGGTACAGCATCACAACGGCATCTTCAAAAGTGTGGACGGCGGGCAATCGTGGTCCGAGGTGGCGGACAACCCCGTCTCGACGTTCGGCTTTGCCGTAGCCGTCGATCCAACCAAACCCGACACGGCCTATTTCATCCCCGGAATAAGCGATCAAAAACGCATCCCGGTTGAGGGTCGCTTTGTCGTGACGCGAACCCGCGATGGCGGAAAATCGTTTGATGTACTCAGCCGCGGCCTGCCGCAAGGCCAAGCCTGGGATCTCGTCTACCGGCACGGATTTGACATTGACGCCGGCGGCAACAGCCTGGCAATCGGCAGCACGACAGGAAACCTCTGGATCTCTGAAAATCAGGGCGACGATTGGGTGAGCGCGGCGACCAACCTGCCGCCTGTCTATTGCGTTCGCTTACTGCAGGACTGAGCCGCCGTTATTGCGGCGCCGTATCCGTCGACCAGCCGCTGGTTTGGGGGGCGGTTGCGGCTTCACGCGCCGTTGTTCCGGTGGTGGCGGGAGGAGGTGCCGCGCTTCCGCTCTGCACTGTTGCATTGGGATCGGGCACGAACTCGGTTTGTTTGCAAGAGCAGCCGGCGACGAACTCCTTGCGATATCGGAAGGCGGTCTTCATGGACTTATAAGGTTCGTTGCTGCGGTATCCGAGCATCTGGTCAACGGCCCCGCCAGGGTTCTGGTAGTAGTAGAGATCGACGGGGGCGGCACATTTCGATTGGCACAGTTCGGCATCACGCTCGAAATGGTTGGGCAACGTCGAGAAGCTAATCGGGAAGTAGTAGCCATCGCATTGGCGCACACACAGCGTGCGATACGTCGCGTAGGGCACGCTATTGTAGTTGCCGAGGCCGCCTCCGCCGTTGCCGCTGTCTTCCTGCCAAATTGACCCGCCGCCATCGCGCCGCGATGCCTGGGATGCGTAGTTGCCTGGGCAGTTGTTGTGAGCGAGTTCGCGCACAATGTCGTCGGCATACGACCGCCCGGAAGATGATTGCAGTTGCTGGCGCTGTACATCGAGATCGGCGAGGCGGCGCCGCGACTGCTCCACGGCGCTTGAAAGGTCTTTGCACTTGCGCGTGCTGCGCAGATTTTTCGTGAATAGGAAAAATTCATAGCAATCGGAGCGGTCAAGTTGCTGCTGGGCGGCGCGCGCTTGCTGCTCTACTTGCCCCATTTCGGATTCAACCATAGGCATCAGATCCCGCGATTGGTTGCCGCGCTGGCCCTCTTGAACCAACCGCTGCTCAAGCTGAATGCAGATGTTCGATTTGGCCGAATAAGACTGCGCACCCTGCTGCGGCGGTTGCGGTGCCACATTTTGACCAGGTGCCGGTGGACCGGGAGGTGGTGTCCACTGCGAGGGGTTGTTGGGCTGCTGCGGGCGGTAAACGGGCTCGCGCGGGGCGGGCTTCTGCTGGGGTGTGTCCCAAGGCCAATTCCAGCCCTGTGCTGTGACCGGAGCTGTGCTCACGACAGCGAACCCCACGGCAATGCAGCCCCAAGCGAAGGACTTTCGCAGGCTGGCAAGACGTTTGGTTTGGGCGGTCAGTGGTGTCATGCCTGAGCTTGTAAGCCTTGCGGCCCGGGACGAGTTGCCACGCGTGCCGCTCTGGAGCGATTGCAGGGGGCCGGAAAGGCCAGCTAAGTCCGATCTCGGCCTTGATACCCCGTCTTGTCTGCCATAGTAAGCCAATAGAGCGCAAATGCGGCACCGGCTCGCAGGGCAAAATCGTGGGGATGGCTGCCGTGTCTTGTAGTGGTGTGCCGCCAATCGCCTCACGTTTGGGATCAACCGCAGGCGCTACGGCGCGACAATGCCGCTAAAATATACACAGCGTCCGGCCCCAGCCTGCCAGGAGAAATTTTTGACACTCAAGCTCTACAACACACTGACCCGGGACAAGCAGGACTTTGCCCCCATCGACCCCAACAACGTGCGCATGTACGTCTGCGGTCCGACGGTCTATGATTTCGCCCATATTGGCAATGCGCGGCCGGTCATTGTGTTTGATCTGGTATTCCGGCTGCTGCGCCACATCTATGGCGCAAGCCATGTCACCTATGTGCGCAACATCACCGACGTCGATGACAAGATCAATGCGCGTGCCGCCGAGCGCTATTCAACCATCGCCCCCGAGCTGGGCATCCGCAAGCTGACCGAAGAAACTGCCGCGCAGTTTCATGCCGATATCGCGGCACTGGGCGTTCTGCCGCCGACCGTCGAGCCGCGCGCCACCGAACACATCGTGGAAATGGTTGCGCTGTGTGATGCGCTGGTGGCGAAGGGTCACGCCTATATCGCCGCCGATCACGTGCTGTTCGATGTCGCTTCTATGCCTGCCTACGGCCGCCTTTCAAACCGCTCTCTCGATGAGATGGAAGCCGGTGCCCGTGTCGAAGTAGCGCCGTACAAAAAAGGCGCGATGGACTTCGTGCTGTGGAAACCGTCGAAGCCCGGCGAGCCAGCGTGGACGTCGCCGAAGGGCATCAACGTGCCGGGGCGGCCCGGCTGGCATATCGAGTGCTCAGCAATGGCCGGCAAGCATCTGGGCGACGTGTTTGATATTCACGGCGGCGGTATTGATCTGGCATTCCCGCATCATGAAAACGAAATTGCGCAGTCATGCTGCGCCCATGGCACGCCGGTGATGGCGAATGTCTGGATGCACAACGGCTTCTTGCAGGTTGAAGGCGAGAAGATGAGCAAGAGCCTCGGCAACTTCATCACCATCAACGAACTGCTGCAGACGGCGTCGTTCGGATCCAACCAATGGCATGGCCGTGTGGTGCGGCTTGCCATGCTTGGAACGCATTACCGGCAGCCGATCGACTGGACGGCTGACCGGCTGGTGCAGGCGCGCGCCACGCTCATGGATCTGAGCTTCCTCCACAACGCACCAGCCGCCGGTGGCCCCCACCCCGATGTGGTGGCAGCCCTCAGCGACGATCTCAATACGCCGAGCGCCATCTCGATCTTGCACGGGCTCGCCAAATCTGCCCATCGCAACGCCGAGAGTGCTGCCCAATTGAAGGCAACGCTTCAATTCATGGGGCTTTACGACAATGAGACACAGGATCAGCTCAATCCGGGTTATGAGCGGCGCAAGGTCGATCCCACTCAGGTAGAAAGTCTCATCGCTGCCCGGCTAAATGCCCGCAAATCCAAAGATTTCAAGGAAAGTGATCGTCTTCGGGATGAATTGTCGGCCATGGGCATCGCGCTCAAGGACGCCAAAAATCCCGAGACCGGCGAGATCGAGACGACCTGGACTGTGGCGCGTTAGGTCTTGCGCGACAGTGGCGGTGGCGCAACTTAGTTGTGCATTTCGAGTCTTCCGGCATGGCTGAACGCCAGTGAGCCACGGCTGCGACACAAACCCAAAGCACCACACCATAAGTCACGACGAGGAAATCAAACACACCACCCAGGGACGTTTATTGGAGGCACCGATATGACCGTTGCGCAAAATCCCACGCTGTGGACTATGGCCGGATTGCTGTTCAATATGGCAGGGGCAGGCTTGCTCTATATCGCATTCATGTCGGCTGCTCATGCCGACCCCGCGACGGATCGCAGTGAGCCGTGGCTGAAGCCCGCGCCGGTGCCGCGTTTTTGGTGGCAGGCTTTTTCTTCCAGGCAACTGGCACAGCCGGAACTCACGCACTGGATACGGCGGCCGCCATCGTGTTGCTTGGCTTAGCACTCACGCTCATTTTCTACGTCGCTGCTGGCCGCGAGACGCTCATTGATGCGATGACGGCGAATAAGGCGGCATCCGTTGGCCCGGAAGCACGGCCGCAGCTGATTACCAGCGACCGCACACCGGCCCGCCAAATAGAAGATCTGCGTCCGGCTTTGGCCGTGAGCGCTTGACGTTCTGGCAAATCTGACGGCATTAGCAGTCGCCCTGAAGCGCGTTCTCGTGGCGTGCTAGGGCGTTCGTGTCAAACTCTCTAACGCACTTGATCGCCCCATGTCCGAAGAATGGCCACTGCGCCCCTATTTGCCCGCCGATGCCATGATCCTGCGGGAACTTTTCGCTGCCAGCGTCGAAGAGCTGATGCAGGACGACTACGACGAGGACCAGCGCGCTGCTTGGGTGTCTGTCGCCGAAGACGAGGATGCGTTCGCTGCGGCGTTGGGCGAGCAATTAACGCTGGTGGTCGAGGTCGACGGAGAGCACATGGGATTTGCGTCCCTTAAAGATAACGCGACCGTCGAGATGCTCTACGTGCATCCCCACTATGCCGGGCAGGGCATTGGGACAGCCCTTGCCGACGCCGTCGAGAAGATCGCTAAAGCCCGTGGTGCCAAGCAAATCACGGCCGATTCGAGCGAAACCGCGCAAATGTTTTTCGAAGCGCGCGGCTACGTCGCAACCAAGCGCAGCATGCTTGCCGTCGAAGACGAGTCTGTCGCCACCACCACCATGGTGAAGACGCTGAAAGCATAACGTGACCGGAGTGTGTTGGACAACCGCCGCAACCGCGCGCCCCGGCCGGCTCGCGGAACGCGAGTCGGGGCGCGGCAAGTAAGCCGCAATCGCGCGTCCCGGCCGGCTCGCGGAACGCGAGTCGGGACGCGCCAAGTAAAGACTCCCTCGGTTAAGACTATATAGCACTTGATGTTTGGCCCAATCGCTGGGATTGATCGCGGCGCAGGCGAGATAGGGCACAGGCGTCACATTCGCCCGCCAGAAAGCAAACCGTTATCCCATGACCGGCGTGAGCAAAGACCGCCTCTATTTGTTTGACACCACGCTGCGTGACGGCGCGCAGACGACGGGCGTCGACTTCTCGCTGGAAGATAAAAAGCGGATGGCTTCAGTGCTCGATGCGCTGGGTCTCGATTACATCGAAGGCGGCTATCCCGGTGCGAACGCCACCGACACCGAATTTTTTGCCGAAAAGCCAGCCTTCAAGTCGGCGCGGTTTACTGCCTTCGGCATGACCAAGCGCGCAGGACGCTCGGTCTCGAACGATCCGGGCTTGCAGGCGCTCTTGCAATCCAAAGCCGACAGCATTTGTCTCGTGGCCAAGGCGTGGGACTACCATGTCCGCGTGGCGCTCGGCATCACCAATGAAGAAAACCTCGCTGGGATCAGTGAGAGCATCAAAGCAGTGGTGGCATCGGGCCGCGAAGCCATGCTCGACTGCGAACACTTTTTCGACGGCTACAAAGGCAACCGTGACTATGCCCTCAGTGTTGCTCGCACGGCCTACGAGGCTGGCGCGCGCTGGGTGGTGTTGTGTGACACCAATGGCGGCACGCTGCCCCACGAAGTCGAGCGCATCGTTCTTGATGTGGTCGAGACGATACCGGGCAGCCATTTGGGCATCCACACCCACAACGATACCGACAACGCGGTCGCAAATACACTGCACGCGGTGCGCGCCGGGTGCCGCCAAATTCAAGGCACGTTGAACGGGCTCGGTGAGCGGTGTGGCAACGCCAACATGGCGTCCATCATACCGACACTCTTATTGAAGAATGAACTCGCCGAACGCTATACAACGCAGGTTACGCCGGATGGGTTGCGCACGCTCACGCACGCCTGCCGCGTGCTCGATGACGTGTTAAATCGCGCGCCCAACCGCCACGCGCCGTACGTGGGCGAAAGTGCTTTCGCCACCAAAGCGGGCATCCATGCATCCGCTATTCTCAAAGACCCCGAAACATACGAGCACATCAAGCCGGAGCTCGTCGGCAATGAGCGCCGCTTGCTGGTGTCAAAGCAGGCCGGAAAATCGAATGTTATGGCGGCGCTTGAACGCATCGGTCTCGTAGCAGACAAGGACGATGCCCGGGTCGCCAGTCTTCTCGATGAGGTCAAGTTACGCGAGGAGGCCGGTTATTCCTATGAAGCCGCCGAAGCCTCATTCGAACTCTTGGCGCGCAGGCAGCTGCAAACCGTGCCGCAATATTTTACGGTTGATAGCTTCCGCGTCATTATCGAGCGCCGCCGCAACGGCGAGGGCATTCTGGTGACGGCGTCCGAAGCGACCGTCAAAGTGTTCGTCAGTGGTGATGATATGCCGCTGACGTCGGTCGGCAAAGGCAATGGTCCCGTGAATGCGCTCGACCAAGCCTTGCGCCGTGACCTCGGGCGTTATCAAAAGTACATCGAGAGTATCGATCTCGTCGACTACAAGGTGCGCATCCTGACAGGTGGCACCGAGGCCATCACGCGCGTGCTGGTTGAAACATATGATGCGGCAACGGGACGGCGCTGGGTGACGGTGGGCGTTTCGCCCAACATCATAGACGCCAGCTTTGAAGCGCTGCTCGATAGTATCAACTACAAGCTTTTGATTGACGGGGCGGAAGCGGCTTAATGCCGGGCAGTCTGGGTTGTCCCCGCCTGAGCGGATCGTGTTAGAGTGATGCGGTTGCGCTTGGCGCTGCGGAGACCGAGAATGACGTTTTATCCTGCCAGACACGCCATTGCAGCGCTCGCCGTTTTCGCGGCTGTCAGCATTTCATCGGAATCCGGCCTCGCCGCCGACATGTCGGCCGGACAGGTGACGCAGGCGCTATTCAAGGCCAAGGCAGGCGACGTCATCGATCTCAACGCCAAGAATTTGCGCGAACTGGACCTAGCCGGCATCGATTTTAAAGCTGCTCAGCTTGCCGGTAGCGACCTCTACGGCGCTGACCTCTCGGGAGCCAATCTCAAGGGGACAGACCTGAAGGGCGCCCGGCTGGATCGTGCCAACGTGGCCAAGACCGATTTTTCAGGGGCCAATCTGGAAGGTGTGAGCCTGCTGCGCCTCACCATTTTCACAACACTCGAGCGCGACCCGCGCGAAGCCCCGAAGTTTGCCGGTGCCAATTTGCAAAACACCAAGTTCAGTGGCTGGCTGGATGGAACAGACTTCAGCGGCTGCGATCTCACGGGCGCATTGTTCGGTCTGCAGGATGCGCATAATGAAGGACTGCTTGCGTCGCGCGTACGCCTCGTCGGCGCGGATTTTTCCGGTGCGAACATGACTGGCGTTGATCTCAACGGCAGTCAGCTGACGCATGCGCACTTTGTGGGCGCGATCGCACACGGTACCGATTTCCGCGATACGGACCTTTCGCAAGCCGATTTCACAAATGCCGATGTGACCGGCATGGATGTAACCGGAGCCAATCTAGATGGCGCGAAGTTCACCGGTGCCAAAGGCATCGACAGCATCAAGGGTTTGGCGCACGCGCTGAACGCGGCGCATGTCGTTCCGCAATGACACTGAACGAGATATTTGCACGCCTCTCACCCGGCGCCGGTTCTGCGCGGGCGGACTCGGCGCTGCTGCCGCGATTGCGGCGGGAGTATCGCCAGCGCCGGCCGTACCGCCACCCCGCCAGATCATTGAAATGCTGCATCGCTCGCGGCACGGCTGGCCCTTGGATTTGTCGCATGCGGCGCTTGCGGAATTTGATCTGACCGGCATCGATTTTAAAAGTGCGAACCTTTCCGGTGCAGATCTGTTTGGTGCCAATCTCACGGACGCCTCACTCGCTGGTGCCGCCCTTCCCGGTGCCCGCCTCGACCGCGCCGTTGTCACGCGCTGCGAATTTTCAGGAGCCAACCTTGAGAGTGCAAGCCTGCTCAACCTGACAATCTTTACAGAACTGGAGCGCAATCACCGAGAGGCTGCCCGGTTTGCAGGGTCCCGCATGGCAGGGGCGTACCTGAGCGGCTTCTTCGACTTCTGTGACTTTAGATGGGCTGACATGTCTGGCGCCACGTTCGGCGGGGCTGGTGCGGTCTCGTTGTTTGGCGCCAAGTTCGGCGAGAGCCGTCTGCACCGCACGCACTTTGGCGGCGCAACACTGACATTCGCTCATTTCGCCGGTGCGGATTTAACAGGTGCGGATTTATCGGGGTGTGAGTTGTCACGCGCCGATTTTTCCGGTGCCAACGTGTCGGGAATGAAGGTCACGGGGGCCGATCTCCACGACGCGGTCTTCGCTGGAGCGCTGGGAATCGAAACGATCGAGGGTCTGGACCTTGCCCGCAATACTGGCGGCGTGCGCGCCGGGTGACACACGAATCAAGCGTGCATGCTATGGGGAGCACCCATGAGGGATATAACGCGGCGCATCATCGGCATCGACCCCGGGCTTCGGCGCACCGGCTGGGGTCTCATCGAAAGCGATGGCGTCCGGCTGGTCTATGTTGCGTCGGGTTGCATCACATCGACGAACGGCGAAGATCTAGCCTTCCGGTTGCGCGAACTCTACGAGGGTTTGACAAGCGTCATCGCCAGCTTCAGGCCGCACGAGGCCGCCGTTGAAGAAACCTTTGTGAACGAAAACCCGCGATCGACTTTGAAACTCGGGCAGGCGCGCGGCATGGCGCTGCTGGCACCTGCCATGCAAGGGTTGAGGGTGGCGGAATACCCGGCCAACCTCATTAAGAAGACTGTCGTGGGGGCGGGCCATGCCGAAAAACATCAGATCCAAGCGATGATCGGATTCTTGCTGCCCAAGGCCAAGTTCGAAAGCGCCGACGAGGCCGATGCGCTGGCCATCGCCATCTGTCATGCCAATCACCGGTCAAGTCCGCACGCTGTAGCTCTGCGGGCGCTGCGTGAGGCCGCGTCATGATCGGGAAATTGCGCGGCAAAGTGGATGCGATTGGCGAAAGTCATGCGATCATAGACGTGAGTGGTGTCGGCTACGAAGTGCAGATGTCATCGCGCACACTGCGCCATTTGAAACTCGGTGACGAGATAACGCTGACGATCGACACGCATGTGCGGGAAGATGCCATCAAGCTCTATGGCTTCCAGAGCGAAGTCGAGCGCAGTTGGTTCCGCACGCTGCAAACCATTCAGGGCGTTGGCTCAAAAGTCGCACTCGCCATCTTAGGAGTCTTGAGCACGCAGGAGCTTGCCAACGCCATTGCACTACAAAACTTCGCGCTCGTTGAGCAGGCACCTGGCGTTGGCAAGAAGCTGGCGCAGCGCATTGTTATGGAACTCAAAGACAAGGCTCCGGCGTTGTCTGTTGCGGGCTTGAATGTGCCAGCGTCTGCGTTGGGTAGCGTGGCATTGGGACCGCCTGTTGGCAATGCAGCGGCCGAAGCGATCTCGGCACTGAACAATCTCGGTTATAATCCTGCTCAGTCGTCAGCTGCGGTAGCGGCGGCCATGAAGGAGTTGGGTGCTGACGCTGATACGGCGCGTCTCATCCGGCGCGGGCTGAAAGAATTGTCGCGCTGAGGTAAGTTAACCTGTGTAAATCTTTCAAATCAGCATAATATAGCATCATACGTTGGTGATTCTTTGGACTTGCAGACCGCTTTGGCCCCTTGCACTCTGATATTGCTCAAGTCTTGTCGGGCGAACGTAGGATTACGCACATGCTGTCGGCACTAGGATTGGTTTTTACCGTTTCTGCGTCGTTGGGTGCTGTGTGGGTCATCGGTAGAGCCTTCGACGAGACCGACTGATTGGGCCGTGTTGTGAAAGGCGTCGCCGACCCCCGCTTCGGCGAGCCTTTCCCGCGGACCTGGACCTACCGGGTCACCCCTGCACACTACCCAAAGGCTATAGACGGGTCATGGCCCATTGTGCTGCGCGGAATTTCTTTCCTATGACGGCTTTCCTCACATTGAGAGCGTGGCTGGTTGTGTCGCTGCTATGGGTGGGCGCGCTCTGCATCCGCTGTTGGATGGCGTGGCCAAGCGTGCCGCTCGATATGAGTGCAACTGATCCCGCCACACAGGACGCTCTGAACTCAGCGCTGTGGGCCCATTGCGTGTCATACGCGTCGTGGGCCATCGTGCCCCCTCTGTTGGTTCTGCTGGTAGGGCGTGCACTCAGTGCCGCCCGGCGCTAGAACGCCCCAGGGAGCAAACCAGCAATGCAAATCTACGTCGATGCCGATGCGTGTCCGGTCAAAGATGAGGCCGTGAAGGTGGCCGAGCGCTGTCAGGCCGTTATCCACTTTGTCTCGAATAGCTTTATGCGCCTGCCGGAGAGCTTGCTCGTGCGCCGGGTGGTGGTCAGCGAAGGTCCCGACGCCGCCGACAACTGGATCGCAGAACGCATTGCACCGGGCGATATTGCCGTCACGGCAGATATTCCTCTCGCGTCACGCTGCCTGAAGACTGGCGCTCAGGTTGTTGGCCCGACAGGCAAGCCGTTCACCGAGGCTGGCATTGGCATGGCGCTCGCCATGCGCGATCTATCGGCCCACCTGCGCGAAACCGGCGAGAGTAAGGGCTACAACGCCAGCTTCACCCGCGCCGACCGCTCAAACTTCCTGCAAGCCATGGACAAGGCTGTGCAGGCAATCCTGCGCGAAACGCAAACAAAATAGGAACATTGCTTGTTGATTACGCAAGCGAACGCGTGCATTCCGATAACCGCGAATGACCGCCCAGGGCTGCTATGATTGCCGCATGAACGACCGTTTGGTGACATCGGAGGGAAACGAGACGGGCCAGAGCGTTCTGGCTATCGTGTCTTCCTCGCGCCGGGACTGGGGCCGCGCGCTTAAAGCGGCAGCGCTTGTCTTCGTTGTGGGGCCGCCTGCCGGATCATTGGTCGTGAGTGCGGCGGCGGCTGCGTCGGGCATCGCAGATGCCGTCACAAGATCGACAATCATCGAAAATCTGCCGCAAGCCATCTCCGGCTGGATCAGCTTGTCACTGTTCTTGGCGGCGTTCAGCTATGTTTATGGCGTATTGCCGATTGTTCTGTCGTGCCTGTGGCTGGGATGGAGAATTTACCAGCGCGGGACCGTCAGTATGGCCGAGTCCATTTGGACTTCAGTTGCCGCAGCGGTCGTCTCTGCAGGGGTGATTTCGGTCTTGGCGCAAGATTTCCCCAAAGGTTTGGGCGGGTGGCTCCTCATCCTTCTTGTCCCTGCGATTTTTTCAGCGTTCGTTTGCCGAAGGTTGCTCGGAGCTTTGGGCATTCTGCCACCGGCACTGCCGGAGAGCGCCACATCATGACGGACCGCCTGGTAACATCTGAGCGCCGCGAGACGGACGTCTTTGAGGCGACCATCCGGCCGCAATCGCTGTCGGAGTTCATCGGGCAGGAGCAGGCGCGCGCGAACTTGCGTATTTTTGTGCAAGCGGCCAAGGCGCGTGGCGATGCGCTCGATCATGTGTTGTTTGCAGGCCCGCCCGGGTTAGGAAAAACCACGCTGGCGCAGATCATGGCCAAGGAACTCGGCGTTGGTTTTCGCGCGACATCCGGCCCGGTGATTTCCAAGGCGGGCGATTTGGCGGCACTGCTGACAAACCTTGAAGATCGAGACGTTTTGTTTATCGACGAAATTCATCGCTTGAGCCCAGCGATCGAAGAAATTCTTTATCCAGCCATGGAAGACTATCAGCTCGATCTCATCATCGGCGAGGGGCCTGCGGCACGCTCGGTACGCATCGATCTGGCGAAGTTTACACTCGTCGGGGCAACCACGCGGGCAGGCCTGCTGACGACGCCGCTGCGCGATCGCTTCGGCATTCCGATCCGGCTGAATTTCTACACAACTGAAGAACTCGAACTGGTCGTCACCCGCGGTGCGCGCGTGTTGGCAGCGCCCATTGCTCCCGATGGCGCCCACGAGATTGCCCGGCGCTCGCGCGGCACGCCGCGTATTGCTGGGCGGCTTCTGCGGCGGGTGCGTGACTTTGCGGCTGTCGCGGGTGCCCCTGTGATCAACGCCGAGGTTGCCGACAAAGCTCTGCGGATGCTTGAAGTCGATAACGAGGGGCTCGATGCGCTTGACCATCGTTATCTCAACTGCATCTTAAAGAACTACGACGGCGGCCCTGTTGGCATCGAGACGATGGCGGCGGCATTGTCTGAGCCGCGTGACGCTTTGGAAGAGATTGTTGAGCCCTACTTGCTGCAGCAGGGCTTCGTCAGCCGCACGCCGCGCGGACGTGTGCTGACACTCAAGGCCTACCGGCATTTGGGGCTTTCGGGGCCTGCACGCTCCAATCCCGGCCCAGAATTGCCGCTATTTGAAGATGGAGAGGATGATCCTGCCACAGACTAGCGCTGAGGCTATTCACATCCCATGGAGTCTTTCCTGATCACGCGTCGCACACTTTTAAAAGGCATAGCCGGCATCTCGGCGGCGGGTCTTGGGCTCGGGGGTTATGCCGTGGCTGAACCTTGGCGATTGAACGTCACGCGCTATGCGCTGACGCCACCATCGTGGCCGATAGATCTCAAACTCAAACTTGCCATTGTGGCTGATCTCCATGCCTGCGATCCGTGGATGAGCCTTGACCGCATCCGCCAGATCGTAGCGCGCACCAATGCCCTCAACGCGGATGCCATCTTGCTGCTCGGCGACTACATCGCGGGCGATCGCTTAATCAAATTTTCAAAGCGCATTTCTCACGATGACTGGGCGGCAGAACTCGCTCAGCTCAAAGCGCCGCTCGGCGTTCATGCTGTGCTTGGCAACCACGACTGGTGGGAGGAGCGCGAAGTTCAAATGCGGCGCTCTGGTCCCGTGAAGGCCGCGCTGGCGCTTAAGAACGCGCGCATTCCCGTTTATGAAAATGATGTTATCCGCCTCGAGAAGGACGGCCACCCGTTCTGGCTTGCTGGCCTCGGCGATCAATGGGCGTTCTGGCCCAAGCCTGAGAATTACAGGGCCTTCGTGCAGCGCGGAAAAGTAGACTACGAAGGCGTGCATGATTTGCCGGGAACGCTCGCCAAGGTAACTGACAATGCACCTGTCATCCTCATGGCTCATGAGCCGGATATTTTTCCGCAAGTGCCGCCGCGCATCGCGTTGACGCTGTCTGGTCATACACACGGCGGGCAGATCCGGATGGCGGGGTTCGCGCCGATCGTGCCGTCGAAGTTTGGCCGCCGCTACGTCTACGGCCATATCGTTGAAGAGAGCCGCAATCTCATTGTCTCGGGCGGCCTCGGCTGCAGCGGGTTACCGGTTCGCTTTGGCTCACCACCGGAGATCGTGGTGGTGGATCTGAGTGGCAGTGGCGCGTCATGACCAAGCCAGCGTGGCCTGATCTTGCGGGCCGTCTCGTCACAACCGGCAACGGCCGAGGTCACGTGCTGCCGGTGCGTGTTTATTTCGAAGACACGGATGCGGGCGGCATCACGTATCATGCAAGTTATATACGTTGGTGTGAGCGTGGCCGTACCGATTTCCTGCGGTTGCTCGGTACCGACAGCCGCCGCATGATCGATGGCACGGCGAGCTTTGAACCGGCTGCATTCGTCGTGCGCCGTATGACGTGCGATTTTCTCCGGCCCTCCCGCATGGATGACGTGCTGGAGGTTGAGACGCGTGTGAAGGAGCTGGGCGGAGCAAGTGTCACACTTGTCCAGACCGTGATGTGTGACGCACGCCGCGTTTTCGAAGCTGAAGTGGTTGTTGTGCTGGTGGCGATTTCTGGAAAGCCGCTTCGCATTCCGGCATCCGTGCGCGAGGCGTTTAGCGGCAGTGAGGCGACGTAGGGCCCTTGGCGTCTACGTGCCTACTCTGGCTTCCGGCCAGCGAGCCACTTTTTGAGATTATCCGCCAAAGCCGTCTTTTGTTTGGAGGCGCGTTCGCCCGCGGGGTGAGACGATGCGGCTGCTTTGCCGTCGCGCGGTTGGGTCTTTTCTGGCTTGGGAGTTGGCGCAGTCAAGTCTTCGGCCGTTTGCAATAGGCGTGCGACGTCTGTTAAAAAACGCGCATCATCACCCTTTGCCAATCTCGGCGCGGCACTCGCAACGGCGGACAACAGTTCATCGACCCACTGGGCTTCTACCTTGGCGAAATCGTTCAGCACATAGTGTGTAACGGCATCTTTGGAGCCTGGATGGCCGATGCCGAGCCGCACGCGCTTGTAGTCATTTTCTAATTGCGCGGTGATCGAGCGCAGACCGTTGTGTCCCGCGTTCCCGCCGCCGGTTTTAACCTTCACCTTGGCGGGTGTCAGATCAAGCTCATCGTGGAACACAACGATGTCTTGGACTTCGATTTTATGAAAGCGCGCGGCGTCCTGCACGGCGCGGCCGCTGTCGTTCATGAAGGTTTCGGGCTTCAGCAGCAAAATTTTCTCGCCACCTATCTCGCCGTCGGCTGCCAGGGCGTGGAACTTTTTTTTCCAAGGAGAAAAGCCGTGCTGTTTGGCAATGCGGTCGAGTGCCATGAAGCCAATATTGTGGCGGTTCTTCGCGTATTTGTCGCCGGGATTGCCGAGACCCACGAACAGCTTCATGGTCCGATGCCCTGTTGAAATAGAAAACGGCGCAGCTCCGGAGGGAGCCGCGCCGCCTCAAACTTACTTCTTTGCAGCAGGCTTGGCAGCCGGTTTCGCAGCGGCGGCTGGAGCCGCCTTGCCGCCAGCAGCCGGGGCTTTTGCACCAGCGGCCGGAGCGGCAGCCTTGGCGCCAGCAGCAGGGGCAGCAGCCTTACCGCCAGCGGCGGGCGCGGCAGCAGCGCCAGGAGCGGCGGCCGCGGCGGCATCGCCAGCAGCCAGAACTTCTTCTTCCTTACGCTGGCCAGCAATGGTCGCGATGGTGAAGTCGCGGTCCTTGATAACTGAACTCACGCCGGCTGGCATGGTGACGGCGGAAATGTGAATCGAGCGGCCGATGTCGAGCCCTTCGAGGTTCACTTCGAACACCATCGGGATCTGGTCGTAAGGGCAGAACACTTCCACATCGTGGCGCACGATGTTGAGCACGCCGCCGCGCTTCAGGCCGGGCGATAGTGTTTCGTTGACGAACTTCATCGGTATGGCAACGCGAATGATGCCGTCTTTGCCGACGCGCAGAAAGTCTGCGTGCAGAGGCGTGTCACGAACCGGGCAGACCTGCAAATCGCGCGGGATCACGCGCTGCTTCTTGCCTTCGATATCGATTTCGAACACGGTCGAGGTGAAACGGCCCTTGAGGGCTTGCTTCCACAACGTGTTGTAGTCGAGGGAAATGGCTTCTGGTGGTCTGGCGTCGCCATAAATGACGGCGGGAATGTTCCCATCACGACGAGCTTGGCGTGCGGCCCCCTTGCCTGCACGTGGGCGCGCCGTGGCTTTGAGCTCAATGAGCTGGGCCATGGCATTGATTCTCCAACTAAAATTGAGCCCCAGGCGGATCGCTTGGTGCCCAAAACAGCGCTTCCGGCCTCCAAGGGTGCCGTATAGCGTCTCAGCGGATTGCTTGAGATGAGCGCGTTATGCCGGGTTTCGGCCGTTTTGGCAACTGCGGGGGGGGGGAGCTGCGGTCCCAGTCCGAAGAGAACGTTGTGCTAGAATCGATTGGCGATTCCAGCCTGCTTCAAGATGACGTTGGCCGTGGCAGACGAACCAGCAGCCGCTGTCGGACAGTACTCGGCGCACGTCCTTTTCGAAATCTGACATCAGGCAGCGCGCTGCGGGTTGATCACGCTCGTCGTTTTGGCGGCGCCGATATGAACTGGGATCTCGGCCCCATCGAATGGCCCGCCGTTGAGTTCCAACAATTCGGGGATCATGACGGCAAGCCCCACAAGACAATTTAATTCACGTTTTTTGCCCACCCATAGCTGTCATCCTCGCGCTTGTCGCGAGGACCCATTACTCCGCTTGCTCTGTCGTAAAAGCTGGCATTCGGAATGGCAGCACTGTGCTCATTTCATGGTCAGTGACTGCTGAACCATGGGTCCTCGCGACCCATCGGCCTTCGCCGAGGGCAAGCAAGCGCGAGGATGACAGTCTTGTTGGTATGGCGCGATGCACCAAGCAGCTATTCTGCGTTTGAAATATTTTTCATCAATTTTGAGTTGCCTGTTCCAGCATTTCATCGCAAACGGGCTCGGTCTGCAAGACTTCGTCTGTTGCTCAAATTGGTGCAATGAGAATCGACAGGAATTGCTTTTTCAATGACCGGTCTCGAACTCACACTCCTTGCCTCCCTCATCTTCGGGGCCGCCACGCTTTACACCTCTGTCGGGCACGCCGGCGCTTCGGGCTATCTGGCCGCCATGGCACTGATGGGTGTGGCGCCTGCCGTCATGCGGCCAACGGCCCTAGCGATCAATATTCTCGTGGCGAGCCTTGCGACGGCGCGCTGGACTGGCAATGGCCGCAACCTCGAATGGCGGTCGCTCTTGCCCATGATCATCGCCTCTGTGCCGGCTGCATTTTTTGCCGGTGCTTATCCGTTGTCCGACCGGCATTATCGCGTGCTGGTCGGCGGGCTGCTTTTGATTGCTAGCTTGAAGTTCTTGTTGCAGCCATTACCCGATGCTGAAGCTACACCGGCCAAGGCCGCAGACATTCCTCCGCTGCCGGGTCTCGCAACCGGTGCAGTGGTTGGTACTCTCTCTGGCCTGACGGGAACCGGAGGCGGCATTTTTCTGTCGCCGCTGCTTCTGCTGTTTGGCCGGGCGGGCGTGCGCCAAGTCTCCGGGCTCACAGCGCCGTTCATTCTTGTGAACTCCGTGGCGGCCCTAGCCGGTAACGCAACCGGCCTCAAAGGCCTGCCAGCGGAGTTGCCTTATTTGATTGCCGCGGCACTCGTTGGCGCATTGGTTGGCACCCAAATTGGCATCAAGCGGGTAACAACAAATACGCTGCAACGGCTCTTAGGGGTTGTGCTGCTGATTGCGGCAGGCAAGTTCTTGTTGAGCTAACTGGCATGGGCGGTTGGGGCAGCGCTGCGGAATACGTGACGGCGCAAGTGCGCGCCGTCACTCACGTCCAGCACGGTCTCGACTAGATCAACCCCTCAGCCTTCATGGCCGCCTGCACGGCCGGGCGGGTGGCGATGCGTCCAAGGTACGCTTGCACGTTGGCAAATGCTGAAAGATCAACTTTCACCATAGGCGCCCAGCCCAGCACGACGAACACGTAGGCATCGGGCAGAGTGAAATCTTTGCCAACCAGAAACGTGTTCGATGCCAGATGTCCGTCGAGATGCTTGACGCGGGACGCGATCTTGGCGCGCGCCATTTCCTTGGCGGCATCCGGCATCGCGCCGTTCCACAGAACACCAAACGGACCATGCAGTTCGGTGCTGGCGAAGTTGAGCCAGCTTAGCATCTGGTAGCGCTCAGGCTTGCCGGCGGCGGGCGACAGAGATGTCGCGCCAGCGTGATCGGCAATGTACTGGAGGACGGCAGGGCCTTCCGTGATCACCGTGCCATCGTCAAGTTGAAGGGAGGGCACATACCCAAGCGGATTGATCTTGCTGTAGTCTCCGCCGCCTTCATAGGTCTTCGATTTGATGTCGGTCTTGACCAAGGTGATGGGCGTGTTGGTCTCGTGTGCAATGATGTTGGACGCGAGTGAGCAGGCACCGGGTGAGAAGTAGAGTTTCATAACGCGGGTCTCCTGAGTTTGGATTGAGTAGAAAGCGGGTGCCTCGCGCTGGCATCCAAGCGATCGGCTCGAGCGGCGCGACACTTACCAGCAGGCTTTCGGTTGCACTAGTACACACCCATTGGTAAGTATGAGAAAATATCTTGAGCAGGATCGGTGCGTCCTATGCCGGCAGCAGACATTTTCAACGGCCAATGCGTGTCACGTAACGTGCTGGATATGCTTGCAGAAAAGTGGGTTCTCCTGGTCGTTCATTCGCTGTCTCAAGGTCCCAAACGCACCGGAGAACTGCGCCGGCACGTCGATGGCATTTCCGAGAAGATGCTGATTCAGACGCTCAGAACCTTGGAACGGTATGGATTTGTTGCCCGTCACGTCTATCCAGAAGTGCCGCCGCGCGTGGACTACACGTTGACTCCGTTAGGCGTGCGCTTATCAGGACTGGTGCGTGCGCTCGATGAATGGGTGGAGGGCAATATTCCTGAAATTCTGGCGGCACAGCGCGCCTTCGATGGCGAAAAAAGTGAACGGGCTCAACGCCAAAGCGACGGCCCCGAGGCCGGTTAACGCTGCGTGCGTTTGGCCATCTGGACCCCACGACACATTTGTGTAGGATGCCGCAAAATCAATCTCAAAGCGAAGGACGGCCAGTTCATGGCGGATCAGGACGCGGGGGCAAGCGTGCCAACCGGTAATCTCATGGCCGGAAAACGCGGCCTGATTATGGGGGTCGCCAACAACCGGTCTATCGCCTGGGGGATTGCCAAGGCCGTCGCGGCCCAAGGCGGGGAAATCGCGCTGACCTATCAAGGCGATGCTCTGAAAAAGCGCGTCGAACCGCTGGCCGTAGAACTCGGCTCGAAGGTGGTGCTGCCGTGCGACGTGACTGACAAGGCCTCTGTCGATGAGCTCTTTGCAGAGTTGGAGCGCCGCTGGGGCCGCCTAGACTTTTTGGTTCACGCCATTGCGTTTTCCGACAAGAACGAACTCGACGGCCGCTACGTCGATACGACGGAAGCAAATTTCACGCAGACCATGCTGGTGTCCTGCTACTCGTTGACGGCGCTGGCCAAGCGCGCCGACAAGCTCATGACCAACGGCGGCTCGATTGTGACACTGACCTACTACGGCGCCGAAAAAGTCATGCCGCACTACAACGTCATGGGCGTTGCCAAGGCGGCGCTTGAGGCGAGCGTACGTTATTTGGCAGCCGATCTTGGCAAGACCGGAATTCGCGTCAACGCCGTCTCGGCCGGGCCGATCAAGACCCTGGCGGCATCGGGCATTTCCGACTTCCGCTACATCCTGAAGTGGAACGAATATAACTCACCTCTGCGGCGTAC
>JANNXL010000230.1:0-1945 GCA_031409575.1 Hyphomicrobium sp. | reverse complement strand
GGCGGAATGATATTGGGACCACCTGGCCGGTAGCCCTTTGCCACGCGGGCATAGAACGTGGTGTTCTCGTTGGGCTTGAACGACGGGGCAATCGAATAGGTGAAGACATCCTCCGACGAAGCTCCGCTGACCGAGCTGTCGCCCCCGGCAAGGGGCCCGGAACCTGTCTGCACAACGGTCTGCCTGTTATCGCTGTACCGACCGCCGAGTGTCAGATCGAACATCGGCGAGAAGTGGAACGTGCCGCTCGCGAAGCCTGCCAGCTCCTTGTAGCGTGAGCCCAGCCCGACGAATTGCAACCCGTCAAAGCCTGGCACTGCGCCGCCATCGGGATCACTTACTGCGTCAAGGCGCTGATCCAGCTGATTGCGCTCCTCGGAGTAATAGCCGCCGATCGTCCATTCGAACATCTGCTTGCCTGACGACGCAAGGCGCAGCTCCTGCGTGAAGCGCCGCTGTTCAAGATGACCGACGATTGCGACGCCCAAGGGTGTTTCGAAAATGCTGGTCAGCAGAGCGCCGTACACTCCGCTGGCATCGGAAACCAATCGCTCATCGAGCGTACCCAGACTTGACGATGAGAGCAGCGAGACTGCCCCCATGTCGAATTCGCCGGTAATATTGTAGATACGATATTTGACCCGGTTGGGTTCGGAAACCACACGGCGCGTCTTGAGTTCGCCAAGGGTTGGCGCCAGCGTCACCGGATCGCCATCGAAATTGTTCGAGCCATTGCTGAACAGATTTTCGACAAAGATCGAGCCGCGGAGCGTAAAGTTCTCGGTCGGTTGGAGCAGGATCGACGCGCGTCCACCATAGGTTTCGGCATCATTGACGTCGCTGCCCTTGAGGACATCGTCGATAAATGCCGGGTCTGTGCGGTAAAACCCGCTGACGCGGATCGCCACTGTACTTGCAACCGGCAGGTTGAGTGCTGCCCGGCCCGAATAGCCCGTGTTACCTTGGGAGACACTCTCGAACCCGGCTTCGGCAGCAAAATGCAGCGCATCGGTCTGGGGCTGGACCGTCACATATTTGACGAGACCGCCCAGAGAATTTGCGCCGTAAAGCGTACCTTGCGGCCCGCGGAGCACCTCGACCCGCTGCAAGTCAAACGGGTCAATATCGGGCGCCAGAACCGCGCCATTGGCCAGCGCAGTGCTAGATCCGTAAGGAGTTTCGTCAACATAGGTGGCGACCGAGGCGCCCACGCCACCCGTGTTGATCCCGCGCAATACCAATCGCGTCTGACCAGCCTGCGCTTCAACGAAGGTGGCACTGGGAATGCGCGTGAAATAGTCCGCGATCCGGTCTGCATGAACAGCCTGCAATGATTCAGGCGAGATTACCGACACCGACTGCGGCACATCCAGCAAGCGCTCTTCACGCTTTTGCGCGGTGACCACAATTTGCTGCGAATTGGCACCAGACGACCCGGCTTCGGGCGAAGTCTGCGCCTGTGCCTGAGCTGCGAACGAGACGGCACAGCTTGCTGCAAGCAGCGCCCGATATGAAACTAGACTCATTTTTAAGCCTCCCTTTATGCCCCCTTATCCCTTAACGTTTCCATTTTGACAACATTTTTCTCGATGAAACACACTCATTCCATTTTGCGACGTGTTGCGTTAGGAGAGTGTGGAACTGGGCAGAGGATGAGTCATGAGCAAGGCCGCCAGCAAAACACATCCCGGACTCGCTCTACGCGCCGCGCGCAGCGAACAGGGGCTGTCATTGCGGGCGCTCGCCGAGAAGACGGGCCTGCCGTTTTCCACCCTCTCGAAGCTGGAAAACGGCAAGATGTCGATGACCTACGACAAGCTGGTCATGCTGGCGCAGGGCCTGGGTATTGATATCGGCATCCTGCTCAACGCCGCACCAATCCGGGTTGAACCACCCAGCAATCTGGGTCGACGCAGCGTTTCCCGATCTGATGAGGGATTTAACG
>JANNXL010000229.1:0-7559 GCA_031409575.1 Hyphomicrobium sp. | reverse complement strand
CGAGGGAAAATTACGCGCCGTTGTCGCCACGTCAACGCTCGATCTCGGCATCGATTGGGGCGACATTGACCTTGTCATAAATGTTGGCGCGCCGAAGGGTGCAAGCCGCCTCATACAACGCATCGGCCGCGCCAATCACAGGCTGGACGAACCATCGCGTGCGCTGCTCGTGCCGTCCAACCGCTTCGAAGTACTGGAATGCCGCGCGGCTCTGGACGCGGCTGAACTGGGCGAACAGGATGCTGCCCTGTCACGCACGGGGATGATCGACGTGCTGGCTCAGCATATTCTTGGTATGGCGTGTCAGTCCCCATTCAATCCCAACACGCTCTACTCAGAAGTACGCTCGGCTTTGCCCTACGTGGGCCTTACGCGCGAAACTTTTGACCGCGCCGTCGATTTCGTTGCAACCGGCGGCTACGCGCTTCGCGCCTATGACCGGTTTGCGCGGCTCAAACACACCGATGATGGCCTGATGCGCATTGCCCACCCGCGTGTTGCGCAAGCCTATCGCTTGAATGCCGGCACGATTGTCGAAAGTCCGATGATCAAGGTGCGCCTGACAGGCGGGAGGGGCCGCAAGTCCGGACCGTCGAAGCCGCCTGTGGGCGGGCGCGTGCTCGGTGAAGTCGATGAATATTTCATCGAGCAGATCCCAGTAGGGGCCACGTTTGTATTTGCGGGCGAAGTGCTGCGCTTCGAAGGCATGCGCGAAACCGAAGCCTATGTGTCGCGGGCGAGCGCCAGCGATCCGATGATCCCGAGCTACGCTGGCGGGCGCTTTCCGATGTCGACGCATTTGGCAAAGCGCGTGCGTAACATGCTTGCAGATCGAGCCTCGTGGAAGCTGTTGCCGGGCCCGGTTGCCGAGTGGCTTGATCTGCAGGATCAGCGTTCGCTGATACCTGGTCCTGACGAAGTGCTTGTCGAGACGTTCCCGCGCGCCAACCGCAATTATCTCGTCGCCTATCCTTTTGAAGGGCGCTTAGCGCATCAAACGCTCGGAATGCTTTTGACGCGGCGGCTAGAGCGGGCCGGCGCCCAGCCCCTGGGGTTTGTCGCTAACGACTATGGCCTCTCGATTTGGGGGCTGCGCGATATGTCCGCTATGATCAGCGCCGGGCTGCTGGATCTCAGCAAGTTGTTTGAAGAAGATATGCTCGGCGACGATCTTGATGCATGGCTTGCCGGCTCAAGCCTGATGAAACGCACGTTTCGCTTTGCTGCCGTCATTTCCGGGCTGATCGAGCGCCGCCATCCGGGGTCGGAAAAATCGGGCCGGCAGGTCACGATGTCCACAGATCTCATTTACGACGTGCTGCGCAAACACGATCCAGGGCATATTCTGCTGGAGGCGGCGTGGGCAGATGCGGCGACTGGGCTTCTGGATATAGCGCGGCTGGGTGAGTTCCTGGCGCGGATCAAGGGCCGAATCAGGCATCAATCTCTCGACCGTGTGTCGCCTCTCTCGGTGCCGATCTTGCTGGAGATTGGCAAGGAGCCCGTGGCTCAGGCGGCAACGGACAGTGTGTTGCGCATGGCGGCGGCCGATCTTATCGCCGAGGCGTCGTTGTAGAAACGTCAAATGAACCCCGGGCGGCGGCCGCCAGGATGACACCCGCGCTCGGCGGCCGTCTCGCGGGACGCGAGTCGCCGAGCGCAAGGAAAAAAGTCCAATGCTTAACTTGAAGCCCGAGCGGCTCGACGCTGGAGAGTTCAACGAGCAGCCGCTGTCCATATGTGGCAAGGCCTTCATCGCCGATTTCGCAGGTGCACTTTATTGGCCGGCCGAACAGGCACTCATCGTCGCTGATCTGCATTTGGAGAAGGGCTCGGCGTTTGCCGCGCGCGGCGTGATGCTGCCGCCGTACGATACGCGCGAAACATTGACCAAACTTGCTCAAGCAATCGACCGCACCAATGCATCAACTGTGATTTGCTTGGGCGACAGCCTGCACGATCCAGCCGGCGCCGCGCGCATGGGGACTGAGGATCGCGAGACGCTTGCCATGCTGCAGGAAGACCGCGAGTGGATTTGGTTAACCGGCAACCACGACCCCGAAATTGGCGCACAACTCGGCGGGCATGTCCTTGACGAACTGACCGTCGAGGGCTTGACGCTGCGTCACGAGCCCAAGGCCGCTCCCGTGACTCACGAAATCGCCGGGCATTTGCACCCGGCAGCCAAGATTTCATTGAATGGGCATACCATTCGCCGTCCTTGCTTTGTCGGCAACGGGCGGCGCGTCGTGCTCCCGGCATTCGGCGCGTTCACCGGCGGGCTCAATGTGCTCGACGCCGCCTTCGCACCCTTGTTTTCAAATGGCGGACAATCGGTCTGGATGTTGGGCCAGGAAGGGCTTTATCCGGTCGCATCGCGATTGCTTCGGGAGGAGTAAGGGCGCGACCGGGCCGGCGCTCGGGACGAGAGTTAGGACGCGCAAACTAAAGAGGCTTCCAGCCCGCCGACTGAGCTTCGCTTTCTGAACAAAACCAGCGTTCCCCCTCGGCTGTATTGACGCGCGCGCGCTCGTAGTCGGGCTGCCAGGGCAGCATGTATGTTTTGCCCGATTTGCGGAACACCTGACCCTTGATGGGACAGCCATCGGGCGCCTTACTCTTAGCGTCTTCCCAGCGGGCAGAGCGCCATTGAGCCGGACGCATGGCATCGCCGCCCGCCCATAGACCTGCCTTGGCAGCCTGCGCCTCGGTTTGGTAGGCGCTGTAGGCAGCGAAAAATCCGCTGTCAGCAAAGACGTGGCCGTTGCGCGTGAGTTCGGCGGCAACGTCGTCAACGCCCGCGCGGCATGTTCCCGTGCGCACGCTGTTGCCACCTTCGGTCTCTTGGGTTCCAGTGAGTGTGCACGTGAGGCGCTTGCTGCGGACCAGACGTGACAGGGCATCGCGTGCAGCACCCCCGCAATCCCAGCGTTTGATGCTGGGCTTCGAACAGACTTGCGATCGATCAGGAGCCTCAATGCCATCGAGCCGAACTGTGGTGCCTGCAAGACGCAGCGTGTCGCCGCTTTGCACCGTGGCATAACCTTCCAAAATGGAGGGATCTCGCGTTGGTTTGGGAGTGACTGGTGCCGGTTGCGCGGCCGGCGCTGCGGCTAAAATCGCGGGCAACCTGAGCCGGGCACCGTTCTGCCACCAGTAGAGGCCGCCACTCGCCGACGCCAGTATCAAAAGCGCTGCAAAGATTGCTGCGCGCTCAGAAAGGCGATCAAAGCCAGGAATGAGCAAGAGTCCATCGCCAGCTCCGCGCAACAAGCGGCGCAGCGCAGCAAAAGGCCTGAGACCACTGAGACTGCCGGACACGAGTAATAGACCACCTGCAGCCAATGCGACACATGCGGCCGCCAGCGCGTGACCATCGACGCCGAACTGATACGACCGGATCGCTGCTCCGGCGGCAGCAAAGGCTGCGATGAGTTTGAGCGCGAGCTGAAGTCCGGGCTGGCGCAATGGTGCTGTGGCGGGTTCGAGTTTTTCAGCGACTTTCAATGCCGCAACGCCTGCAGCTGATCGGCCCGCCGCAAATTTTGGAGCCAACGCGGCGCGGCCCTTGGCCCACCCGTTGCGCGCAGCCGCCGCCCCTCGTCGCGCCGCTACGCCAAGGCCAGCACGTGATTTGTCAAAGCCAATGCGCAAGCGCCGGCCGGACCACTTGAGTGCGGCCAGTGAACCTGATCCCGCCGACTTCAACCCGGCACCGGCCGCGTCAGCGCTCTTCTTGCCAGCCTGTTTGACGCCGAAAACCGCCGCGGCCTTGACGTCTTCGGCACGCTGGCGCCGCTCCTGGCGGCGCACAAGAATAGTCGTCCGCACATAGGTGCGCCACTCGAAATCCTCATTGCGTTTGCGCCAGCGGAAACCCAATCCTGCACTCCTTAACCGGTCTCAAAAAACCGTCACAGTCTCATGCTGTATCAGCGTGCGACGCGACTGCCAGACAATCTCATTGCTGTGCTGGCGCGTAAACATGGCAACGCTTAGGCCGCTTCGTCAATTTATGAGGCAGTCTAGAGGGGTAGACCGTCTGCGAGTAGCGCTTTAGGATTAGACCGGCGGTTTGTCCGCAACATATTGAGGTCCGAGAATGACAAAAACGCTCCTGGTTTCACTGTCGCGAGTTGTCTTGGCCTGCGCCCTTGCAACATGTTTGGCGGGCGCCTTAGCCCTCACGCCGGCGGCTGCGCTGGATGACCCGCCTAAGCCAAAGATCGATTGTACCAAGAAGGCCAACAAGACAAATCCCAAGTGCCAAAAAAGTTTGGGTGCTCAAGAGTTGAGCGGTATGAATGATGATGAATTGTACAACGCTGCCTATTGGCTGTCGCGTCAGGGTAACTACGCTCAATCACTGGCGCTGCTGAAGCAGATTGCCAACCAGGATGTGCCGCGAGTCTTGAATGCGACAGGCTTTGCCACACGCAAGCTCGGCGATGTTGATGCGGCGTTCCCGTACTACACCCGTGCGCTGGCACTCGATCCGGACTTTACCCGCGCTCGCGAGTATCTGGGTGAGGCGCACCTGTCGAAAGGCGATGTTGCGGCCGCCAAAGTGCAGCTTTCTGAAATTGCAACGCGGTGCGGCGCGTCATGTTCGGGGTATCCAGAACTAGCAGCTGAGATCGTCAAATTCGAAAAGAATGCGAAGCGTTCAGCCGGCGAGTCAAACGGGTAAGGCGCAGGGCCGCGCTCATCCCACCCAAATCGTGTAATGTTTGGAGTGGCGAGTGAGCATGTGTTCTCTCGCCATTTCGCATTTCCGTTGTTGCAGCCCAGGCAGGCGGCCGGCACATCGGCATTAGACACGGCGCGCCTTCACGTCTTTCAAAATCTCGCGCGCAGCATTGTGCCCCGGTATGCCGGACACGCCGCCGCCGGGGTGCATGGACGCGCCGCAAACATAAAGCCCCTTCAGCGGAGTGCGATAGTCGGCATAACCTGACACTGGGCGCTGGAAGAACAATTGATCAGGCGCCAGTTCGCCCTGGAAAATATGCCCTTGAGGCAGGTTCACGATGCGCTCTAAATCCTTCGGGATCAGGAACTGATCGGCAATCACTTCATTCGAAAATCCAGGCGCGTAGCTATCCAGTGTGTCGTAGACGCGCTTGCGGAAGTTTTCTTTTTCCGTCGCCCAGTCTGCGTTTTTTAATTCATAGGGCGCATGCCCCCCGAAGATGTTGACGACGTGCTTGCCGGCGGGCGCGAGGCTGTCATCGGCGAAGGTCGGCACCACGGCTGTCATGAATGGCCGCTTGGAGTATCCACCATACTTGGCGTCGTCATAGGCGCGCTCTAGATAGTCGATGTCAGGTGCCAAGTGCATGTACGTCGGGTAGGGAAAATCTCCCAACGCGCCGTCGCGCTTGACCTTGTCTAGTATGCGATATTGAGGCGGGCGCTCGCACGCGATGTTCAGTTTGAAGGCTGTCGAGAACGTGCGGTAGCCTTTGATTTCGCGCAGAACATCTTCCGGCACATGTTCAGGCGCCAGCATGTCAAGATAGAGGTTCTTGGCGCTTGCGTTGGATGCAATGATCCGGGCCGAGTAGGTCTCACCGTTGCTCGTGACAACGGACGTGGCGCGTCCGCCTGAAACGCGGATTTCGGCAATCTCGGCGCCAGTGACAATGTCCACGCCGAGCAACCGCGCGTTGGTTGCAAGCGCTTGTGTTATGGAACCCATGCCGCCTTTGACAAAGCCCCAGCCGCCGGCACCCTCGTGCTCACCCATGATGTGATGCATGATGACGTAGGCCGAGCCGGGAGTTTTTGGTCCAGCGAACGTGCCGATTGAAGCATAATAGGCGAGCACGGCCATGATGCGCTCGTCTTCGAACCACTCGTGCAGGAAGTCGTAGGCACTCATCGTCATCAGGTCGATGACCCTGTACATTTTCCTGCCGATTTTTCGTTGCCGCCAAAGTAAGCCTGCGCCCGCTTTGAATGTCTTCCAGTCGCGCCCAGCCGGATCAACGGGCGTCTCCCACAGCATCTGCCGGATGATGGAGGTCGCGTCTTTCAGATACGCATCGAACTCTGGGTAGATCCCGGCGTCCTTCTTCGAGAACTTCGCAAAGCTCGCCTGCGTTTTCTTCATATCCTCGGAGAAGACGATGTAATCATCATTTGAAACCGGCGAGACCATGTCGCTGCACGGCAGAATTTCGAGACCATGCTTGCGCAGGTTGAAGTCGTTTATGATGCGCGGATGCAGCAAGCTCATCAAGTATGAGAAAATCGATGCGCGGAAACCCGGCGCAATTTCTTCGGTGACAGCCGCCCCACCAACAACATGGCGGCGCTCAAGAATCAGAACTTTCATGCCGCCACGCGCCAGATAACTGGCGCACACGAGCCCGTTGTGACCCGCCCCGATAACAATCGCGTCATAGGTCTTGCCGGTGGTCACGTCGCGGGAGGTGTCAGCGGTCATTGTCGATCATTGCCTGGAGGATTGCAGCCGGCACGCTCTAAAACTGAAGCTGGTCTCGCCATTAGTACCCCGGCGGGGTGATCGTCCAGATCACGACGGCTTCTTCATCACCGGGATTGCTATAGCGGTGCGGGATCGTACTGTTGAAACGGAAGCTATCTCCTTGCTTCAGCAAAAAGTGACTGTCGCCTATCCACAACTCAAGCGCGCCGTTTGTGACAATGCCGGCCTCTTCGCCGCGATGGCTGTAGGGCCCATCGCCACTGCTCGATCCAGGCGGGAAACGGCACAATAGCATTTCAAGTGCGCCGCTTAAGTTCGGGCACAGCAATTCGTCGGTCACGCCGGTCTTGTATCTCAGCTTGCGGCGGCTTGAAGCCCGCACAATGAATTCGCGTTCGTCGTCCCGAGCATCCGCATCATTGTGGAAGAACCAGCCGATGGTCACGCCGAGCGTTTCGGCAATATCGTGCAGCGCCTTGACGGAAGGAACGGCTTGGCCGCGCTCAATCTCGCTGAGATGCCCGATCGACAGCCCGGTCTGCAGGGCCACCTTTTGCAGTGTCAACGAGCGGGCTTTGCGAAGGTCGCGGATTTCAGGACCCAGCCGGTCTGTAGGTGTCGACGGCATGCCCTCGGGTGCTGCGGCGTCAATCAAACTACGCGTCATCAGTGGCCTTTCATGTCCGTTTGACGGAACGATCATGGTAAGACTTCGTGAAATTGGCAATACATTTTTTCATATACGCGGAATGACGCTTTCCGTGCTGAATTTACGGGTTCGTTGCTGGGAGTTGCGATGCTGCTTTGGGGCACTTTCGCCGCCACTTGCCGGTTGCCGGCTAGGCGGCGACTTATGCTATGGAGCGCGTGCGGGTTCCGTAGCTCAATGGATAGAGCACTGGTCTTCGAAACCAGGGGTTGCAGGTTCGACCCCTGCCGGGACCGCCAGAGCCTATGATATCATTTGGTTTTTCCGTTTATTTGCCCAACCGGCCGGGCCGGGCCGGACTTTTCGCGCGTGGTCCCCCGCAACAACTCCATCCCGGATGCGGCCATTTTACTGCGGGCGGCGGTGCGGGTGTAGAGTTCGGCCTGGCTGACCGAG
>JANNXL010000228.1:0-4817 GCA_031409575.1 Hyphomicrobium sp. | reverse complement strand
GTCGTCGGATCTTTTGCGGGTGAATGGGCAGCGGTTCACGGCTTTTTCACGAATCTGACGGCGAATTTCTGGTTCGGCCATCAAGGATACGAATATGTCGATCTCGGCAGGTTCTGGCAAATTTACCTGACCATAGGGCTTATATTGTGGGTCGCGCTGGTGTTGCGCGCGTTATGGCCTGTCCTGCAACAGAAGGGTGGTAAGTCGCTTATCTATCTGGTTGTGGTGTCTGCGCTGGCCATTGGGCTGCTCTACGCCGCCGGATTGATGTGGGGACAGCATACCCACATTTCGATCATGGAATATTGGCGCTGGTGGGTGGTGCATTTGTGGGTCGAGGGTATCTTCGAAGTCTTTGCCACGGCCATCATCTCATTGCTGTTCGTTCGTATGGGCATTCTGCGGAACTCAACAGCGACGGTCATGGTGCTGTTTGCCACGATCATATTCCTGTTCGGTGGAGTCCTCGGTACTTTCCACCATCTCTATTTCAGCGGCACGCCAACATCAGTCATTGCTTTAGGCGCCATGGTTTCCGCGCTCGAAGTTGTGCCGCTGCTTGTCGTTGGCTTTGAGGCGTATACCCGGCACAAAGTCGAACACGAGGCCGCCTGGGAAGCCACCTATCACTGGCCGTTCTTGTTCTTCGCGGCGGTACTGTTCTGGAACCTCGTAGGGGCAGGTTTGTTCGGGTTCCTGATCAATCCGCCGATCGCGCTCTACTACATGCAAGGACTAAACACGACGGCAAACCACGGGCACGCCGCACTCTTTGGCGTCTATGGAATGCTTGGACTAGGACTAATGCTGTATTGTCTGCGCGGCCTGACCGATGTTTCACATTGGGAGCAGAAATATCTGAAAGTCTCTTTCTGGTCGTTGAATATCGGCTTAGCGATGATGACGTTCTTGTCGCTGCTTCCGCAGGGCATATTGCAGACCTATGCCAGCATTGAGCACGGCTATGCCTACGCCAGATCTGCCGAGTTTATTCATAGCCCCGTCATGCAGGCCTTGGTCTGGGCAAGAGTGCCTGGTGACATCGTTTTCAGCATCGGCGTGTTTGCTTTTTGTTGGTTTGTCTTCAGGGCCTTCGTTCCTCAGCAACGGTCAGTGGCCGAGTTGAGTCCAGCCGGCTAGGAATGGCGTCCGCATGTCAGCTATTGAATGGAGTTTCCGGGTTTTTGTTCCCGTCTCGGATAGGTGCGTCCTAAATTCAATTCAGGTGAAGGTCAAACAGCCCATACGCTTTGTGACTTCCGGCACACAATTCCGGACGGGGACAAAGCGTTGCATGTGGAGCGTGTTTGGCAGCTTCGGGTCAAAAACGGCCCTGCCGATCTCAATCAACGTCCGCGCCGCATCGGAAGGCGAGCATGCGCGACGACGTGATTTGGCCCGTTGCTAAATCGTCTGCGCCAGTGTGTGCAACGATCTCGGCTCAACGTGCTACCAACCCCGCCAAAACCTTCGCCAACACCAGCACCTCACACCGCGCTCCCTCGCGTCAGAGTTCACGTAGAAATAGGCGAGGCGCACACCGCTGTTTGCGACCTCAATGACGTGACCGCTCATTGGTACGAACCGGGTAGATCCCTGACAGACTAGACCGGGAACATTCCTGACAGTTTTGCTTGCATCTCCAAGGGGGAGATTCGGGCGATGGCTTTCAATGACCAAGCAATGGATCAGCAATGGCTGCGACCAAGTCGAATGATCAAATCGTGCTAGTTACTTAGTCGCTCGTCTGGAGGTAACTTGGGTTTGGGGCAAGAACGGTGCCGGTGAAAGCCACGCGATATGCGCTCCTAGATTGCAGAAATTGCAGAGATTACGGAAATGCGGCCGGTCTGCGTGCGACTTAGGCAGGCCGTCACCACTTATGTCAGCAACACAGGACACAGCCAACTATTCTGGTCAGCCGAGACAGGCAGGTTTCGATGGAATTGTTTAGATCGACGGCAGAAACACACATAAGGAGACCGCCGGATCGGTGACGCGATGGGCCAAATCTAAATTGAAGTCTTGCCGGTTCGCGATCTTGATCGACGCCTTGAGATAGCCTTGCGAATGTGGATGAGTAGTCATTTGAACCCGGCGTCGTCCGCGGGTCCGCCGCCGATAACAAACCGCGTTCGAGAAGCAATCGCGACCTTGATATCTTCGGGCTGCGCCGTTACCGCCGCCGTGATCGCCCGCAGATGATGTCGCGTCTGGTGTAATTGATCGACGAGTGACAGAATGATCGGCAGGCTGTCATGCTCAAGTCCCATCCCGTAGTGAAGGTCATAAATGAGTGTGATTCGCGCCTCGTCGACATCGTCGAACAGGTATCCGTTCGCGTCCCGCTGCGGTTCGACGAGACCTAAATCGATCCAGTGATAAAGCACTTCGATCTGCAGGTTTTGCATACTGTCAAAAAGCTGCTGTTCGCCGATCATGATCGCATTCCATGCTTTTGCCGGGGGTTCTGCGGATGCTTTTCTTCCCAAGCGGCCATAAAGGCCGCGAGTTCGTCATCGGGGCTTTCAGGCGGCACTATGTGCAACTCGACGAATTGATCTCCCCTTGCGCCGGTTGGATCGCGCCGCACACCTTTGTTTCTCAACCGCAAAGTCATCCGGTCTTTGCTGCCCTTTGGGACTTTGATGTCAACCGCGCCGTCGATGGTATCTCCCCTGACGTTTGCGCCGTTCAACGCCTCGCCAATCGTGATCGGCAGTACTGAGTGGATATCGTTTCCCTCGCGGCGAAACTCGGCATGTGGCAGAATTTGTACTTCGACGTAGGCGTCGCCAGGCTCCTCGCCATCGGTGCCCGATCGCCCCTGGCCTTTGAGACGCAGTACTTGGCCCTCGCGCAATCCCGCGGGAATCTGGATATCGAGGGTTTTGCCATCAGGCATCTGCACGACCTTGCGTGTGCCGTTGACGGCATCGAGGAAGTCGATAGGAAATAAGTAACGCGCAGCACTACCAGGAGCGCGAGCGCGCTTGCCACTGGCGCGAAACATATCGGCAAATAGATCGTCGGCATCAAAGCCGTGGTCCGCACCGGACGCGGCGCGGCCGTAGCGCATATTCGGATCGGCCTCGGCGTATTCGCGATAGTACCGCCGCTCGGGCTTCTCCGAACCGCTGTCGTCGATGTCGCCGGCATCGAACCGTTTTCGCTTATCGGGATCGCTGAGAATTTCGTTGGCCGACGAAATCTCTTTGAAACGCCGTTCCGCTTCGGCATTGCCGGGATTGAGATCTGGGTGGGTATCCTTGGCAAGCTTGCGGTATGCCTTGCGGATGTCGCCTTGCGAGGCATCCTTACTGACGCCTAAGGTCTGGTACGGGTCTGCCATGTCTCGCGCTATCTTTTAAAGACGGTCATACTACTGTAGCACACTGCAGTGCACGCTACAGAATGCTAAGGTGTCGGACGGCATTGCTTTGGCATTGCAGCCCAAAGCCGGGAAATCAGACACCAAATGCCTGTTCCGGCGTCGTTCACTTAGACTGTTGCACGCTAAAGGCTGTTGCTGGCACAGGCATCGAGAGCAACGCTTGGGCTATACTACCGGACCCGCCCCTATGGGCTGGCGATGCGTAGATAATATTAGACATGCACGGAAAGCTATCAGCGGCTGTCAAATCCTGTATCCCGGCTCATGGATCTTCGCCCTCCGGATTGCCACCCACATCGCAAACGTTGGGACGGCAATCCACTGAAGCAATGGTGACAGCCCTATGTTGAAGAAAGGCACGATAGGCATAGTGACCGAGTAGGCCCAATTTGTCTCAACCTTCGTATTCAGCCACTCGCTGTAAATGGTATAGGCGACTCCAAAAAAGAGCATTGCTGCGTATACCGCGACGGCGTTGGCACGGTCACTCGGCCAGAACTCAGTTCCGAAAAGCAAGAGTGAGGCCAGCAATGCAAGCGCCGCAATCATCACATCACCTACGGTGCAATGCAGCACTGCAAAGACCAGTCGTTGCCAGGATTCGGTAGTCCAGATTGTATAGAGTGGAAGCTGGATAATTTCCCACACGAGATGAGCAATCGCGGCGACTCCAAGATAAATCCCTGCTGCCCGAAGCCATTGGTCCCACTTCGTCATGATCTAAAGCCTAGTGCCCCTCAACCTCAGCGCATTGCCAACAACACTCACAGAAGACAGGGCCATCGCTGCCGCAGCAATAATCGGGGACAGGAGAATACCGAACACAGGGTAGAGGACGCCGGCAGCAATTGGCACGCCTGCGGCATTGTAAATGAATGCGAAGAACAGGTTCTGCCGGATGTTGGCCATGGTGGCACTTGAGAGATGGCGAGCTCTGACAATGCCATTGAGATCGCCCTTAAGCAGAGTTACGCCTGCGCTCTCCATCGCAACGTCGGTTCCCGTGCCCATCGCGATACCCACGTCGGCAACTGCCAATGCGGGTGCATCGTTGACACCGTCTCCTGCCATAGCGACAACGCGCCCCTGGCTTCGCAAGCGCTCAATCACTTTGCTCTTATCTTCGGGCAAGACTTCCGCCTCGACGTCGGTGATGCCAAGTTTAGTGGCCACCGCACGCGCGGTGGTTGCGTTGTCGCCAGTGAGCATAATGACCCGGATGCCGGCTGCTTTCAGGGCAGTGATGGCGTCAGGCGTGGTGGGCTTTATGGGATCAGCGATCGCAATAATTCCCGCAGGTTTGGCGTCAACTGCGACATAGATGGCTGTCGCGCCGTCTTTTCGAAGTTCGTCGGCTGCGGAATCGAACTGAGACGTGTCGATTCCTGCATCTGCCATGATCCGCTGGTTGCCGATCACGATC
>JANNXL010000227.1:0-8997 GCA_031409575.1 Hyphomicrobium sp. | reverse complement strand
CCGCAGAAATGCCGCATGGCGCGCTAGGTGTTGATGTGGCGATGGAATGCACGGGCATTTTCACCTCGCGCGACAATGCCAAATTGCATTTGGATGCGGGTGCAAAGCGTGTTCTCGTTTCAGCACCCGCGGATGGAGCCGATCTGACGGTTGTCTATGGCGTCAATCACGGCAAGCTCACGAAAGAGCACCTCGTGGTGTCGAACGCGTCGTGCACCACGAACTGCCTTGCACCCGTCGCCAAGGTGCTGAACGATCTCGTTGGCATCGACAAAGGCTTCATGACCACCATTCACTCTTACACCGGCGACCAGCCGACGCTCGATACCATGCACAAGGATCTTTATCGCGGACGCGCGGCGGCGCTGTCGATGATCCCAACGTCGACCGGTGCGGCCAAGGCTGTCGGCCTCGTGCTGCCTGAACTCAATGGCCGTCTCGACGGCACAGCCATTCGAGTTCCAACCCCCAACGTGTCGGTTGTCGATTTCAAATTCATCGCCAAACGAGAGACAACGGTTGGCGAAATCAATGCCGCGATCAAGGCCGCTTCAGCGGGTGCGTTGAAGGGTGTGCTCGGCACTACCGATCAACCTAACGTGTCGATCGACTTTAATCATGACGCCCACTCATCGATCTTCCACCTCGACCAGACCAAGGTGTTGGACGGAACACTGGTGCGCGTGCTGTCGTGGTACGACAACGAGTGGGGTTTCTCTAACCGCATGTCGGATACGGCCGTCGCCATGGCGAAGTTGATCTGAAGGCGTAGGCGGGCACCGGGTTGGTGGCCGCTCCCGTTTCACCGAATTGCGAATCACGCGTCATCCGGAGGCCCTATGACTGACAAACTCGAAGACATCGCCCGCGCGCTGGTCGCGCCGGGCAAAGGTATCCTGGCGGCCGACGAAAGTTCGGGCACCATCAAGAAGCGGTTTGATACGATCAATCTGGCTTCAACCGCAGAAAGCCGCCGCGACTACCGCGAGATGATGTTTCGTTCGACAGAAGCGATGAAAGAGCACGTCTCGGGCGTGATCTTGTACGACGAAACGATCCGCCAGAACGCCAAGGACGGCACATCGCTGGTGGATGTGATGAAGGCGGCCGGGTCCATTCCTGGAATCAAAGTCGATACAGGCGCCAAGGCCCTGCCGGGACCTACGGCTAAAGTAGAAACCGTCACCGAAGGACTTGATGGCTTGCGCGAACGCCTCGCCGAGTATCACGCTCTCGGCGCACGCTTTGCCAAGTGGCGTGGCGTGATCACGATTGCCAATGGCATGCCGACCTGGAACTGCGTCAAGGCCAATGCACACGCACTCGCACGCTATGCAGCACTGTGCCAGGAAGCGCATATTGTGCCCATCGTTGAGCCAGAAGTTTTGATGGACGGTCCGCATTCAAGTCACGACATCGACGAATGCTACCGCGTTACTGAGTGGACGCTGCGCACCGTGTTCCGCGAACTCTACGATGCGCGCGTGTCGCTCGAAGGCATCATTCTGAAACCCAACATGGTCATCGCGGGTCAGAAGTGCGCAAAACAGGCGAGCGCCCAGGAAGTGGCTGAAAAGACGATCAAGTGTCTGAAAGCAACTGTACCGTCAACCGTGCCGGGAATCGCATTCCTATCTGGCGGGCAGCCGGATGAACTGGCGACCGAACATTTGTCGCGAATGAATGCGATGGCCGGTGGTTCAGTGCCTTGGCCATGGGGGCTGACGTTTTCGTACGGGCGGGCGCTGCAAGCTGCCGCTCTAAAAACGTGGGGTGGTAAGCCCGAAAACGTGGCCGCGGCCCAGAGTGCCTTCACGCATCGCGCGAAAATGAACGGACTGGCTGCTCTCGGAAAGTGGGACGCCAAGATCGAGAAGGCGGCGTGAGTTTTTTTGGGGGGCATGACCTGATCGTCGTAGCGATCGGGATCGTGTCCCCCGACAAAGATTTCTTTCCTCACTTCGACGGAATTCATCCGTAGGCAAATAGGAAATGTGTCCCCTGAATTCCCTCCTGAATTCCCCAACCGCTGGCGGCTGCGCAGTCCTACTCGCCCACGATCTCGCTGTGGTCAGACACGGGGGTGCGCCCGCTTGGTACCTGTCCTTGCGTATCGGCTTGACGGCCGTCGTTGTGACGGCGAGCTGCATCGCAGCCTTCAGCGCACGCTAAGCGGTTGTGTCCTTAGTTGTTGAGCAAGCCTGAGACGGCGTCGGACATATTTTCGACGGGCTGGTACGCGGATTTCTTCGACACCTGCTTTCCATTCTTGTCTTTCTTGGACTTTTTGCCTTCCACACCTGGTGCGAGCGCATAGCCGGCCTCGCTTCCTGGGATTGCATCCGGCGCGTCGGATGCAATCGAAGCCGTCTCGACAGAATTGCCGCTGTCGAAATTCATAGCCCGTCCAAGCGCCGACGAGATGCGGCTGTCGTGGCCGTAGAGATCGCCAAATGTGGATACCCGGCCGTTATCGTCGACCACGGCTGTGAAATAGGTGGTGTGCACGGGAATTTTTTTCTCAAGCGTGATGTCGCCCTGTCCCATGCTTTGGCGCACGCGCTCGGGCGACCAGCCTCTATCTTCATTGAGTAGAATTTCCGCAAAGCGGATGGGGTTTTGCACGCGAATGCAGCCGTGGCTCAATGCGCGGTAAGATTGTCCGAACAGGTTCCGCTGCGTGGTGTCATGCATGTAAACGTCATGATTATTGGGGAAGCGGAACTTCACGATACCAAGCGGATTCTGCCCGCCGGAGGGTTGCACGAAGCTGTAGCTGCGGATTTCAGCCGGATTGATGCTGTTGGGATCGACAACCTTGCCATTGCGATAGGCGGTGAGGCCGTACGCTTTCATGACGCCTGCGCTCCCACCACCGCCGCCAAACAGCTGATCGAAGAAGCCGCCACCGCCGGCTTTCTGCAGGCGAGGCAGCAACTCGCGCGTTTTAATGCCATCGGGCACGCCCCACGACGGATAGAAAATCACGAATTCCATGTCAGCTGAGAATGTGGGCGTGGCCCACTCCGGTAACCCGACGATGATCTTTTCTTGAAATAGCGTCTTGCCGTCTTTGATGGTGCGCGTCTGGAATTCGGGCACGTTGTTCCAAACGTAGGGGCTGCCGAGATTCTCCGGCATCCAGCGCCACTTCTCCATGTTGACGATCAGGCGCTGTTCGTTCTGCTTGGGGTTCGCGGCCTTGGGCGCACCTTCGGAATTGAGTGCGTTTCTCGTGGCATTGGTCAGATTTCCAGTAGGGCTTAAGCCCTGCGACACCTGATAGGCTGTGACGGCTTCGGACAACGCTACGTCGAACTGCGTTTCCTTTTGGGCTTCGCTGGCCGGCACTTTCAGTCGCTTCCGCAAAAGCGCCACTTCGTCCGCTTCAACGCCCTTTTTCAGAATTTTGCCAGACGGCAGCTTGATCAACAGCGCTTCGTCCACGGGCCGCTCGGGTTCCGCTTTACCGCGTGATTTGAGCAGCGCTTGCCGCAAGCGTTCGAACTGCTCGTGCTTAGGGTTCTGATCTTCCAGGTACTTGTCTGGGGTGCTGCTCGCGGCGAGATCGGCAATGACAGTCTTGGGATCTTTCACGGGCGGACGCATATCAAGAATACGGCTGAGCGACGGCGGATTGAGACGCCCGCCGCGCGCAAACCGCGCATATTTCAAGGCCGACAGCGACAGCGTCACTTCGGCTTGTGCCAGAACTTCGGGCGATGCCCCGCTTGCCGCAGCGCCCGGTTTCTCAAACGCGCTGGGGTCGAGCCCCCAATCGGCAGCGGCTTCGAACACTTTCAAGACAGTTGTGGCTTTGGAATTCATCCCATCGTTTGAGACCCATAGTGGCGTCGCGCTAGAAGTCGCGTAGTATCCGGTCAGCGCCGCTACGTCGTCTTTGTTGGCAGTTTTGGCGGAGTCACTCAGCTTCAAGCGCACCGCCGAGAGGATCGGCGAGCTTGCCGTTTCACTTGAAGATTTTGTCGCCTCGCTGCCATCGGGCGAAGCTTGAGATGATTTGGAGTCCGGCTTCGAATCAGACTGGCGCACGACCGGCCACTCGATGGCACTCGACGTCGCGGCTTCTTGCGCAGCGGCCAAGCCGCTTGCAAACCCGCTCGCGATGATGAGACCAGCAGCCACCCCAGCCCGTGTGCCTGTGGTCAGGCGCACATTGGATCGGGACGTGTAGGGGCGTTGCATCGCGAGGCTCCGCAAAATGACTGGGATCGGAAGACGCCGGGCCCAAAGGGGTGGAAAGATCGGCCGAGATAGGCTGATGGCTGCACAAACTGCTGCGGCAACGTGGCAATTTCGGGCCGTATTGAAACTGTCATGCTTGATCAACACCAAGTCGGCTATGGGCGCAATGCCTGCACGCCTGTCCGAGTGCATGTTGGGCGCTTTTTCCCGTCTTGTTTTGGCCGCATTCGGTGCCGAGACGGGCGAGGTCTTATCTGGCCCGAAACGCCCGGATCGCTCAGGCGGCGTTTACCAAGCTTTCGCGGCGTTTTAGGCGGCTGATGCTGCATTTTGGAATCTGACATGAGTGATGCACGGCCATCCACACAACTCTGCCTTCAGTTCTCGGTGCCGGGCGATCCCGGGGCGGGTCTCCGTCTGCTGACGCGGGCGCTTTCGCTCGCCCGCTTCAGTACGGTGATCTTATCCAGCGGCAGCGATCAGCCACTTGACGCGACCACGGCCCTCCCTCTGGTTGAGTGTGTGCAAACCAAAGACATTGCGGCGTTGATCTATGGCGACGCTCAGCTCGCGCGCGCGCTGCGCGCCGACGGCGTGCACTTGTCTGCATCGCAAAACATTGCAGCCGCCTACGCCGAGGCGCGCGATGTTCTTGGCAATCGATTCATTGTTGGCGCTGATGCCGGGTTCTCGCGTCACGATGCTATGGCGCTCGCGGAAGCAGGCTGCGACTACATCGCATTCGGCATCGCAGCACACGCAGGCGACCGGTTTGCGGCAGCCGAACACCGTCTTGATCTCTGCGCGTGGTGGGCCGAAATTTTCGAAATCCCGGTTATGGCGCTTGATGTCGATACCGCCCATGATGTGGCGGCACTGAGCGCGGCACGAACAGACTTCGTCGCCATCCGGCCATTGTCATCAAGAGCAGATGTGTCATCAAACGCAGACGATGCCTTTGAAGCGCAGATCAAAGCGCTGAGTGCGGCCATCACTGGTGCCAGCGTCGCATCTGTCGCAGTACAATAATTTTTGAGCGGATAACGAGGAACACCACGAATGTCGTCGCGCAGCATGCTCATCAGTGCCGTTGCAGTGGCCGGGCTCGGTGCCGGCATTGCGCTCGTGGCCTTCGGTATTGTGCCGCTCGGGCAGCCGCCGGCTCCCGCAACCGCGCCCGGGCAACCCGGAAACGCCGCCGCACCCGAAGGCCCGGGCAGCGCCTTCAACAAATCTGTCGCCAAGCCCGCCGGAGATGACGCCGCCTACATGGCCTTCGATCAAGGCCAGTACCTGACCGCTCTGTCTCTTGCCGAAAAGGCCGCAGAAAAGAATGACCCGCAGGCACACACGCTGATCGGACGCATCTATGCCGAAGGTCTCGGCGTTCCCAAAGACGAGGGCACCGCCGCGCGCTGGTATGCCAAGGCCGCCGAGTTGGGCGACACGCCGGCCATGCTCACGTTGGGCAACATGCTGGCCGAGGGACGCGGCGTGAAGAAAGATCCCGTTCTCGCCGCCGAAATGTTCGAAAAAGCCGCCATGACCGGCGATGCTGTGGCCAACTACAACCTTGGCCTGATGTTTTTGCGGGGCACCGGCAAACCGGAAAATCTCTACCGCGCCGCCGAGCACATCCGCTATGCGGCCGGCAAAGGCGTGGCGGCGGCACAGTACGACATGGGCACGTTGTATCAGTCGGGCACGGGCGTGCCGAACGACGCGCTGGAAGCCGCGCGCTGGACGTCGAAAGCCGCCGCCCAGGGCATGGCCGCGGCTCAGTTCGAGTATGCGGTTATGCTGTTGCAGGGCCGCGGGCTGACGGCGGACGAACCCAAGGCGGTGCAGTATCTCAAGGCCGCCGCCGACAAGGGCGTGGTGGGCGCGCAAAACCGCATGGGGCATGTGTACGCCGAAGGCGTCGGCGTTGAGCGCAACCCAGTTGAAGCGGCCAAGTGGCGGCTCATCGCGAAGGCATCAGGCCTAGCTGACGACAAGCTCGATCTGATGGTGGCCGCACTGCCCGATGCGGATCGTTTGAAAGCCCAAGCGGCGGCAGAAAGCTGGCGTGAGACGAAGCAGGTGAAGGCGATGGAGTAGGTGGGGGACATGACACGATTGCGAAGCAATCGGGATCGTGTCCCCCGACAAAATTCTCATCCGGCACGGCGGCTTGTTTCATCCGTAGGCAAATAAGTAACGTGTCCCTCGAACTCGTCCCTCTGTCCCTCGAACTCGTACAGCGTGGCCAGCGTCGTGAAGTGGTCGCAGCGTTTCCGTGCCACCGGCAGCGCCAAGGCCAAACCTATGGGCGGCAAGCGGCCCTACGCCTTTGAACCGGAGCGTTGTGTTCGAGGCACACGAGCCTCATCTGTCAACGGATGAGTTAAGTCGCGAAGCAGGAAATAGGCTTTGCCAAGGTACACGGTCCAGACGGCAAAGCGATCTGGATCGTGTATCCCGGTACGCCCAATCACCGCGGCGGCTTCACGTCGATGCCGAGACGGCGGTGGAACGTGCCCGTCTCGATTTCCCAGATTTTCAAATCAGACGCCATCGAAGTCGTCACCGCATATTGCCCGTCTGGGCTCACATCGATTGAATGGCACAGATCGTTGAACGGCCCGAAGTGGCGCACCACATTTCCGGTCGCGATGTCCCACAGCATGGGATGATACTGGCAGGTCAGCAGCCCCTTTCCGTCGGCCGTAAAGGCGACGTCAAACACGGAAAAGACCGGATGCACCACAACCGTTCGCGTCAGGCGCTGGTCTTTCACCGAGTAAACGTACACGCTGCCGCTTGAAGCGACGGCGAGTTGTGCGCCGTCGCGCGAGAACGCGAGCTTGCTCGTGTCGTGATCGCCCTCGGGCACGAATTCTGCCACCTTTTCGCCGGTGTCGAGCCGTGACAGAAAAATCCGCTTCGTTGCGGCCGGGTCTTTCTCGCGCTTAAAATCTGTCTGTGACGCCGTGGCTACGAGGCCGGCTTCCTCCGAAATCGCGATTGCGGTTGCCTGCTTCCGATGCCCCGGTATCTTCACACGCACCTGTTGCGTGGCGGGGTCTGTCGCCTCAACCGCGTCCTTGTCGCCGGCTTGGAACAGCAGTCCGCCTTTTGTTGACGCGATGTTCGGAGGAAAGCTCTTCGTATCGGTCATGAAAGTGGGCAGTTCGCCAATGCGTTCGCCCGTGCCCGTGGCAAAGATTTGGACCGGCATGCCGTCTCTGGTGGCGGCGATCCGCTGGCCGTCACCCAGAAAAACAGCCGAGCGCACGTAGGTGAAATGAGACTCAGCTGGCAGCGTCGCCTTCACTGGAATAACGATCCGGCGGATGAAGCGGCCGGTTTCAGTTTCCCACAAGCCGAGTGAGCCGTCCCGGCTGGCGCTCAGGATGGTGCGCCCGTCTGCGCTGTAGACCGCGGTGTACACCCAACCGGTGTGGCTGGCCTCGCGGGCGGGATCGGCGGAGTCGTGAACCGGTGTCGAAGGCAGATCGATGCGCGGGCACCGCGATTTGAATTCGCCCTCGAACACCTTGATGTCCATGCCGTGGAGCTGTTTGCGGACAAGCTCGCTCGCCGTCTCGTCTTTGCAAATGATCTGCCATTCGTCGGCCGCTTCGGCCCGCGCGGGGTTTATGAGCACGGCGGTCGCGAGGATAGCAAGGTTCAGAATCTTGGTCATGTCGTGGTTGTCACCGGTCACGTGCTGCCATCCCGATGCAAAGATACCGAACACGGCCGTTTCCGGCCAGCACCTGCCCGGACATTTCACCCGGCGTCGTAAATTTGAGGACTGGCGGGAAGTTGTGGGATCTAGACGCTGCGCTGCCAAACTCCGAATGGCTCTGCAATTACGGCCGGGCACTCCCAATCACGCCGATAGAAGTGATCGATGCGGCTTCCAAATGCTTCCAACACCGGCATCTCGTAGCCTGCGACATGTCTGTCACGTTGTGGTAGGATATTGACGTATTCAGCCAAGGTAGCGCCGCCATGAACGAACGCGTTAAATCGCTTTTTAAAGATGCCCAGCAGCTCGCGCCCGCCGAGCGTGAAGAGTTGGCGGAGTTGCTGTTGGCAACCTTGGACGGCGAAGCAGGGCTTGAGGCGGCTTGGCTGGCAGAAGTCGAAGACCGTATCGCGGCTCACGAGCGCGGTGAGATGACCGCCCGGCCGGCTTCGGACGTTTTTGCGAAGTATCGCAAAACATGATCGTTGAATTCACGCTGGCGGCGGAAGCCGAGCTAGCTGAGGCCGCAGCCTACTACGATACTCAACAATCAGGCCTGGGTTTGGAATTCGCCGCAGAAGTTGCGGCAGCCGTCGAGCGCATCATCGAATTTCCGCATGCATGGAAGCTTTTGAAAGGTAGCATACGGCGATGCCAGCTGCAGAGGTTTGAGTACGGTCTTGTTTATCGTGTAAAGGGAAACGTCGGGACGGTTTATGCAGTGATGCACTTGAAGCGCCGCCCCGGTTATTGGCGCGACCGAGTAAAGTAAGGCCGTAGACCTAAAATGCTGCGCAATCGCGTCATGCTCCCCTTTTCCCCATCTCAACACTTAACCATCGCTTTCCCTTGCCCGGCGCGCGCTAAGGGTCTATCCGGGCCCCAGTCTTGCCTGGCAACGCTCTTGCTGCCGCGCGAGACCCCGCTCTTACAACCGGCCCAGCGAAAGATCCCTCTCCAATGCCCGCCTCAGCTTTAATGACCGTGATGATGACCGCCGCGCGTAAGGCCGGCCGCGGGCTAACCCGCGATTTTGGCGAGGTCGAGCAGCTGCA
>JANNXL010000226.1:0-5093 GCA_031409575.1 Hyphomicrobium sp. | reverse complement strand
GGATTACGCGCGCCCCGCGCTCGACAAACAGCGCCTGGGCGAATTGATCGACGTCATCGCCACCATCGAACTCACCGCAGCGAGCGAAGGCGAAAAGACCCATCGCTCCGTCGATCTGCTCGGACGCGTGTACGAATATTTTCTCACCCGCTTCGCCAGCGCCGAAGGCAAGAACGGCGGCCAGTTCTACACGCCGTCCTGCGTCGTGCGCTGCCTCGTCGAAATGCTTGCCCCCTACAAAGGCCGCATCTACGACCCCGCCTGCGGCTCCGGCGGCATGTTCGTGCAGTCGGAGAAATTCGTCGAATCGCACGGCGGCAAGCTCGGCGACATCAGCATCTATGGCCAGGAGAGCAACGCCACCACGCGCCGCTTGGCCATCATGAATCTGGCCATCCGCGGCATCGAGGCCGACATCGGCAAGGAACACGCCGACACCTTCCGCAACGTCCAGCATCCCGACCTGCGCGCCGATTACGTCCTCGCCAACCCGCCGTTCAACGACTCCGACTGGTTCCGCAAGGACGACGACGTACGCTGGCAGTACGGCGTGCCGCCCAAGGGCAATGCCAACTTCGCCTGGGTGCAGCACTTCATCCACCACCTCGCGCCCAACGGCCACGCCGGCTTCGTGCTGGCCAACGGCAGCATGAGTTCCAACCAGTCCGGCGAAGGCGACATCCGCCGCGCCCTCATCGAGGCCGATCTGGTGGACTGCATGGTCGCGCTGCCCGGCCAACTGTTCTACAGCACGCAGATTCCGGTCTGCCTCTGGTTTCTCGCCAAAAACAAGAACGCCGACGCCAAACGCGGTTTCCGCGACCGCCGCAAACACACCCTCTTCATCGATGCCCGCAAACTCGGCACCCTCATCGACCGCGTCCACCGCGAGCTGACCGACACCGACCTGGAAAAAATCACCGACACCTATCACGCTTGGCGCGGCGACGTTGCTTCATCCCTTCTCCCGCAAGCGGGAGAAGGTGCCCGAAGGGCGGATGAGGGGGTCGCTCTTGCCGACTACACCGACATCCCCGGCTTCTGCAGATCCGCCACCACCGCCGACATCGCCGCGCACGGCCACGTCCTCACGCCCGGCCGCTACGTCGGCGCCGAAGAAGTCGAAGACGACGGCGACCCGTTCGAGGAAAAGATGCCGCGCCTCGTCGCCGAACTGCAGGCCCAGTTCGCCGAGTCCGCGAAGCTGGAGCAGGCTATCAAAGCAAACCTGGCGGGGCTGGGTTATGGCGGGTGATTCGAAGGAAGTCGCTCGCGCCCATCTCGCAGATGCAGGTGTTGAGGAACTGCCCGATGATTGGGATGTCGTCACGCTTGGCGATATCTTCACCGAAGACCGAGGCATTGCCGTTGGCGTAATGTATCCCGGCGACCACGTTCCCGATGGAGTGCCGCTCATCAAAGCTGGCGACCTCAACGGCAGCATTATCAATCCGCACCCCGATTTCCGTATCAGCAAGTACAAGCATCATGAGTATCGCCGCACTGCACTCGAAGGCGGTGAGTTGCTCATGACCTTGGTTGGCAATGTAGGCCAGTGTGCGGTGGTTCCCCCGCGCATGGCTGGCTGGAATGCTGCCCGTGCTGTTGCCGTAATGCGTTTGGCCGAGCCATCAGACACGCATTTTGTTCAGCAGTGTTTGCTTAGCCGTCCGCTCCAGCATTTGATGGACGTTTGGTGCAACACGACGGTTCAGGCTACGCTGAATCTGAAGGAGATTCGTCAGCTCCCTCTCCCGTGGCCTCCCAAGAAAAGCCGTGACGCTATCGCGGCATTCGGGAAGGCGCTGGACGACAAGATCGAGTTGAATCGGCGGATGAACGCGACGCTGGAGGCGATGGCGCGGGCGTTGTTCCAGAGCTGGTTCGTGGATTTCGACCCCGTCCGCGCCAAACTCGACGGCCGCCCACCCGCCGCCCTCGACCCTGCCGCCGCCGCCCTCTTCCCAGAGCACTTGGAAGACTCGAAGCTGGGACATATTCCGGAAGGTTGGCGGGCTTGCACGCTTGGCGACATCGCGAAGAACGTTTCCATCACGTTCGATTTCAAGCGCACGCCCGAAGTGGTTTTCATCAACACGGGCGATGTGTTGGAAGGAGACTTTCTCAACTCAAAGCGGAGTCCTCACGCCGGTCTGCCGGGCCAAGCGAAGAAATCCATTCGCCCCGACGACATCCTCTTCAGCGAAATCCGCCCTGCAAACAAGCGCTACGCATACGTGGACTTCGATTCCAGTGACTACGTCGTCTCGACCAAGTTCATGATTATCCGTGGCTCGAAGGACATTCATCCGCGCCTGTTGTATCGCATCCTCACGGCGAAGGAGACACTGGACGAATTTCAAGTGCAGGCGGAATCACGTTCGGGGACTTTCCCTCAAATCACCTTCGATTCCATCAGCCACCTGCCCATCGTGCTGCCGCCAATCGAAATTCAAGAAGCCTACCAGCAGGCGGTGGGCAAGATGGACGTCCAAATCAAAGTCAACAAACAGCAATCCCGCACCCTCGCCACCCTGCGCGACACGCTGCTGCCGAAGCTGCTGAGCGGAGATCTCTCAACGGAAGGATTCCAAACACTATGAAACCATACTCACGCTCCATCTTTGATCTGTTCGACGGCAAGCGCCGTTATGAGGTGCCACTTTTTCAGCGCCAATATGTCTGGAATCTTGAAGATCACTGGCAGCCGCTATGGGAGGATATCGAACGAAAGTTTGTCCAATGGCTCAACGGAGTGGTCTCTGCTCCGCACTTTCTAGGAGCAATGGTTCTCGATCAACGACGCGTTTATGGTAACGCTGTGCCTGCACAGCTTGTTATTGACGGTCAACAACGGCTGACGACTTTCCAGATTTTCCTTTCTGCGTTTCGCGACGTGTGCGCAGCAGAAGGGCAGCAGGCTTACGCGGACGAGTGCGCCCGCTATCTGCATAACACAGGCATCATGGAAAACGAACGTATTGAGAGATATAAGCTCTGGCCAACCAACTTAGATCGCAAGCAGTTCTCTGACGTAATTGATTCCGCTTCAAAAGATGAGATTAACCAGCGTCATCCTGTTGTCCGCAGAAAATTCCAGCGGAAGGACGATCCACGGCCGAAAATGATCGAGTGCTATTTCTTCTTCTATGAACAGCTTTCGGCTTTTATGCACAGCGAGGATCACTCGCAGTCTCTTCCGGAACGTGTGGCAACGATGCATGAGGCGCTGCGCGGTGCATTGCAGGTGGTGACGGTAGAGTTGGAAGGCGATGACGATCCTCAAGTGATCTTTGAAACCCTTAATGCAAGAGGCGAGCCGCTGCTGCCTTCCGATTTGCTGCGTAACTTCATTTTCTTGCGAGCAGCTCAAAAAAACGAATCGCAAGAGGATCTCTATGCGGAGTTCTGGCTGCCGTTCGACGATGAGTTTTGGAGAGAGCTCGAGAAGCAAGGCAGACTAATGAGGCCGCGCTCGGACATCTTCCTTCAGCACTACTTGACCCTCCATCGGCGCCAAGAAATCCTCATTTCGCACCTCTACAACGAGTACAAGGACTGGCTTAAAGCATCGAATCCGTTCGCTACTGTCAAAGAAGAATTGGAATGCTTGAGCATCTATAGAACCTACTTCCGTGAGCTGATCCAGCCAAATCCTAATAGTCCGATTGGCCGTTTTTCAGCTTTCTTGCGAATCTTTGACCTGAGTACGGTTTATCCTCTAGTGCTCGGAATGATGGGAGCCGGCATGGATGAGGAAGAGTTTGCGAGAATGCTGGAAGACCTTGAATCATACATATTTCGCCGCGCAGTCTGCGACCTCGGGACAAAAAATTACAATCGCCATTTTTTGACCGTCCTTGGCAAGTTGGCCAACTCGAATTTCAGTCGTCAGAACCTGCGGGCTGCGCTTGTCGAGCAGAAAGGCGATAGTGTTGTTTGGCCAGATGACGCCAGATTCGAGCAAGCATGGCTCGATAAGCCTGTGTATTCCTCTGTAGGCTCCAGCCGCGTCCAATATGCTCTTCGTGAAATCGAAAGGCGCTTGCATCAACCTCGTGCAGAGCAAATCGAAATTCTTTCGGCGCTCACAGTCGAACACGTGCTGCCAGGTAAGTGGATTGAGCAGTGGCCACTTGCGAATGGGAACCGTGGCTTGACATGGCTTGAGCAATCCGATAACTCCCGCAATTCCGAGGATGTGGAGGCAACGATCAAACGTGACCTTGCAAAGAATACATTCGGGAACTTGACGCTGTTGACGCAGCCTCTTAATACTGCTGTCTCTAACTCCGCTTTTTTAGTCAAGAAGCCAGAAATTCTGAAGAACTCGGCTATGGCGCTGAATCGATATTTCTATGACAAGGAGAGTTGGGATGAGGTTTCGATTGCTGCACGTGGTGAAGAGTTATTCGCGCAGGCCATTGTTAAATGGCCATACCCGGCCGCGATTGCAGCTTCATAGCGTGCCATGAACCTCAACGAATCCATCGTCGAAAACGCCGCCCTCCAATGGTTCGGCGAACTGGGCTACACGCTCGCCCACGGCCCGGAGCTCGCGCCGGGCGAGCCGGCCGCGGAGCGCGATGGATTCGGTGATGTAGTGCTGGTGGGCCGTCTGCGCGAGGCCATCCGGCGATGAACCCAGTCATTACCGAGGACGCGCGGACAACGATTCGGCAATTCCGAAGAGTTCAAATTGAAGGAAGGCTCAAGCCATGAGCAAAAAAAATCCCACACCTAGCGGACGCGCCAGAAAAAAGGCCGAAGTCTCCCTGGTTCGCTCCTCTGCGGCCGAATACCTGACCTTCGTGGCGGCCAGTGGCCAGAGTGGCGTCGAGGCCGTTTACGCCGATGAGAATGTCTGGGTCAGCCAGAAGATGCTGGGGCTACTCTATGACGTGGAAACCCATACTGCCAACTACCACCTCAAGAAAGTCTTCGCCGACGGAGAGCTGCAGGAAGATTCAGTTATTCGAAATTTTCGAATAACTGCCGCTGACGGCAAAACCTACGACACCCGGCACTACAATCTCTCGGCCATCATCGCTGTCGGCTACAAGGTGAACTCCGAGCGTGCCGTGCAGTTCCGC
>JANNXL010000225.1:0-5948 GCA_031409575.1 Hyphomicrobium sp. | reverse complement strand
CCCGGCAACGGCTACACCAAGACCCTCCTCTGCTTCCTCCAGCTCTTCATCGTCAGCAATCGCGACCAGACCTTCTACTTCGCCAACAACAACGCCCGCCACTTCGCCTTCAATGCCGACGAGCGCTTCCTGCCCGTCTATGAGTTCGCGGACGAGGCCAACCGGAAGATTCGCCATCTCAATGAGTTCGCCGACCACTTCCTGAAAAAGTGCGACCTCGGCCGGACCATCAGCCGCTACATGGTGCTCATCGCCACCGAGCAGAAGCTCATGATCATGCGGCCATACCAGGTCTATGCCGTGCAGCTCATGGTGAAGTGCATCGACGATGACAACGGCAACGGCTTCGTCTGGCACACCACCGGCAGCGGCAAAACGCTCACCTCCTTCAAGGCCTCCACCCTTGCCACTCTGCGCAACACGCTGCTTCCGAAGCTGCTGAGCGGGGAAGGCCGCCCTTCCGACAATTAACCAAGACGACGCGTATGCCAGACGACCTATCTCCACTGAAAGAGCCAACTTTCGCCACGGCGCTAAACGACCTCGATGACCTTTTAACACAAAGTGGCAAAGCGTTCCTGATCGGTGCCGGATGCAGCAAGTGTGCTGGTCTGCCGCTCATGGCGGAACTCACGAACAAGACCCTCGCTAGCACAAAGTTGAGCGCGACCACAAAGAAAATCCTCTCTGCCATTCAAGGACTCTTTGCCGGTGCCAACGCCGCGAACATAGAAGACTACTTGAGCGAGTTGGTCGATCTTGTCGCAATAGCAAAACGGCGTGATGTTCGCGGAGCAACGAGCCATACGGCTTCACTTGCCGGAGTCGATTACACTGCAAAAGAACTCGAAGATGCGGTTGATGAAATCAAAGCGGCTATTGCTGAAGTGATCGATGTCCCCGTGTCGATGGAGGTTCACTGGAAGTTCATCCAAGCGGTTCACCGGCCATCTCGGCCCGGTAGAACGGTGGCGGTTCGTCCCGTCGATTACTTGCTCTTGAACTACGACACACTCATCGAAAGTGCGCTCGCTCTTCAGAAGCTGCGTTACGCTGACGGAATGAACGGGGGCAACAGCGCATGGTGGGATCTGGCGACTTTCGAGGCAGAGGGACTTTCAGCCCGCGTCATAAAACTTCATGGCTCGATTGATTGGAGCGAGATGTCTGGCGAGCCATTGCCTCGGAGGATCGACAAGAATCTGAAATTGCCTACCGGTAACGAACAAAAGGTTCTGATCTGGCCTGCATCTACCAAATACCGCGAAACCCAGAGGGACCCCTATGCCCAGCTATCCAACCTTGCTCGCCGCGCTCTTCGCCCGCCTTCTGGCACTCAAACCGTGCTGACGGTATGCGGTTACAGCTTCGGCGATTCTCACATCAACATCGAAATTGAGCGGGCACTCCGAGAATCAGGCGGCGAATTGACGGTCGTCGTCTTCACATTCGACGAAGAGCCGACCGGCGACCTCAAGCGTCTCCACGAGGACAAGGACATCAGCGAGCAAATCCGAATTTACGCCCGCAAAGGATTCTTTCATGGTGGAACCGTAACCAAGTCGGCAGTCGATTTGCCCTGGTCCAAATTTGAAAACATTACCCGACTACTTGGAGGTGAACGATGAGCACTGAATCCCATAATCCGAATAATCCCTTAGTAAACCTCGCCATCGGGACGATCATCGAGGTCGATGGCTCTCACATCGTAGCGGAACTGAAACCGGGCATTACCGAACTGTCCCGCGTCTTTGGAGGCGACACATACCCTATTGGGCAGTTCGGTTCGATCGTGAAGATCCATTTTGGCCGGAGGATCATCTTTGCATTCGTCGGGCGGCTCCGAATGAAGGCGGAATACGAGCTTGAGCGTGGCATGGCGCCACAAGCAGCAAGCGACGAGCGGGTCATTGAAGCAGACCTCTTTGGCGAAGGTGAGTGGTTGCGCGACACGACCGTCACGCCTGTTGGCTGGGAGCTAAAGTTCGACCGTGGAGTTGCAACTTATCCGCTCCCGCAACAAACCGTTTACCTCACGCCCAAGCGCGAGCTTCGCTTCATTTACGGTCACGGGAAAGGCCCCTCCGTCCATCTTGGTGAGCATGTCGGGACAGGCGGAACAAAGTGCTTTGCCGAGATGAATGAACTACTCGGTAAGCACACGGCAATTCTGGGATCAACGGGAGCGGGAAAGTCAGGCACAGTTGCGGCAGTTCTGCACAGCCTTCTCGAAAGAGGCGCTGAAGCTGGTTTGGTCAATTGGAAGCCACGCATTGTCGTGCTCGATCCGCATAACGAGTATTCCGCAGCATTTCCAGGCCATCAGAAACTTTCAACAGACGACGGTTCGTTGGTTTTGCCCTATTGGCTTTTGAATTTCTCCGAGACGGTTGCATTGGTGATTGGGAAAACTGAATTTGTTGCCACGTCCCAGGCCAATATTGTGAAAATGGCGCTGCTTAAGGCCAGAGTTGAGGGCGCAAGGGCGCTCGGACTGACTGCGACAAAAATTACAGTGGACTCTCCTGTGCCTTACAGGCTGGCGACTTTCATCGCCGCTGTCGAAGCCGACAAACCACCGCAAGCTAGTAAACAGGATTCGCACAACTCAATTTTGGAGAAGCTTGATGTTTTGGTTCGTGATGCGCGCGTTGCTTTCATGATGAACGAGTGGGACGGAGCCGATCAGGATCCGTTTCCGGCAATATTGTCCCAACTTGTGAGCGATGGGGCGCAGCCGAGAATCGTCGATCTTTCTGGAGTTCCAAACGAGGTTGCTGGTGTTTCAAGCGCGGTAATCGCAAGGACTCTCTTCAACCTGAAAGTTTGGCAGACGGCAGAGGAGCGCCAAAATGATCCGGTTTTGCTCGTGTGTGAAGAAGCGCACCGATACGTCCCGAATCGGGGAGAGGCTCAATACGAAGCCGCGCAAGAGGCAATTCGAAGAATCGCAAAGGAAGGACGAAAGTATGGAATCGGCCTTCTGTTAGTTTCTCAGCGTCCGAGTGAAGTCGAGGCGACAGTGCTCTCGCAGTGCAATAGCTGGATCATTCTCCGAATTACAAATGACGCGGACCGCGAGCATGTGCGGGCCATTCTGCCCGACTCCATGGCGGGCCTCACTAAAATGCTTTCTGGCTTGCGCCGACAAGAAGCCATTTTTGTCGGCCAAGCAGCAGTCCTTCCATCAAGAATTCTCATTCGATCTCTCACGCGTGAACAATTGCCACGTTCGAACGACATCGACTTCGATAAGGGCTGGCAGGCTGCGGCCATGACAGATGCACAACTCGCGGCCATTGCGAACAAATGGCGCTATCAGACAAAGTAAACCCCAACGAATCCATTATCGAAGCTGCAGTTGCACAATGTCACATCAAACCCACGCGATGACTCTAAGCACTAAGCCAAACAATGCGTTCATTTCCTACAAGTGGGAGGACGACGCCCACAACCAGTGGGTTGAGAAGTTCGCGACTGACCTACGACGCGCAGGAATCGAAGCGGTTCTCGACCGGTGGGAGGTTAAGTTTGGTGATTCGTTCACCGATTATATGACATCCAAAATTGCTGAAGCTGATGTTGTGCTTTTCGTGATGACGACAAAAGCTGTCGAAGCGGCAGAAAGTCCAAAGGGCGAAGGTGGTGCGGTGAAGTTCGAGATGCAGATGGCCACGGCGCGCCGCATCGCTGGTGAACGAATGCGGCTGATTCCAGTTTACCGTGAAGGCCAAAAGACTGCCGCTCATGTGCGGGACCACCGATACGCGGACTTCCGTGATGATTCCCAATACCAACAGAGACTTCTCGAATTGATCGAAGATTTGCGCGGTTATGTGCGAATGCCACCAGTGTCAGTCTCTGGCCATTTAGTGGAATCTGCGAGTGTCGGCCAAGACATGCTGGACAATAGACTGCGAGCTGAATTTGTTCCCGGAAGTCACGATTTAATCGTGTGGGCGGAGGTAAACGATCATGCCTCGTCAGACCTCTGCCGCTATGTTGCAAATGGTAGCCAATACCACAAAGAGGTCGTGCAACCGGAGGTGTCGGCTACACGAGTCAAGGTGGCTGCAAATGGTGACATTGTCGTCGTTCACGAACGAGAGGGCGTTATCGTCATCGACGCCGGCACCAAAAACGTAAAGCGTAAGATTCGAATCAGCACGCCCGAGGATCCAATGATTTGCTCAGAAGTGCTTCATCCAACAATGCCGGTAGCTATCTTCGGCAATCACTACGGGAAGATTGTCGTCTGGAACTGGGATCAAAATCGAATCGTGTTTGAGAAACAGTATTTTCCTAGGGAGCACGTTCAATATATGAGCAGCTTGGCCGTCGATGCGTGCGCAGATTGCATTCTGTTTGTCGTGGAGAATACGCTTTACCGCGTCCGCTTGGCCGACGGCAGCATTGTCCAACAAGATGCGCTTGGTGAGGAGGAGGAAACCAGTGGACTCGCCTACTGTGGAACCAAGGGACTTTTGGCTGTCGGCGGTCTTATGGAAACAAAGGTGTATCACACCGGGATTTCGCATCGTCTCGCCTACTCAGTGCCGAATGGACGCCCGCTCGTTCAAAGCGTGCGTTTTAGCAACGATGGAGACCTCCTCGCGATTTTGTCGGGCATGAGTATGGGCGGAAACGCAGTGACAATTCGCGATGCCGATTCTGGAGCAACGATTCGTGTCTTCAGTGAACTATATCCAAGTCCAACCGACTCGATTAAAAACCTCATGCTGCTTTCGATTCGTTCGGTTAGCTTCTCAAGTGACGGAAAATTGATCGCACTCGGCGAAGGCGGTCGCATTGGAGTTTATCGCAGAGAGTAAGTTCAGGTTCACCCGCGCGCCAATCGAGAAGACGAATGCAAACACGCGTGTTGTCTTCGGCGATTGCACTTAATGCTCTATGCGCTGGGCGATGCCTATGAATACCTGATCGGCCAGTTTGCCACCGGGTCTGGCAAGAAGGCGGGCGAACCGGAGCGCAGCGGAGATAGCCAGCCGCAGGCTGCCCAAAGGGCGAACGAAGTGAGGCAATTTTACACCCCGCAGCAGATTTCCGACATCTTCTCCACCATCGTCACGCTGGACAGCCAGGAACCGAAGACCGGACCGAAGAAGCGGCTGGAAAGCGTGCTGGACTTCGCCTGCGGCTCCGGCTCCCTGCTGCTGAACGTGAGCAAGCGCATGGGGCCGCAAGGCATCGGCAAGATTTACGGGCAGGACAAAAGGGCGCGGGGGTAGCGCCGTTTTGGTCTCGCACAGCGAGCCCGCAGGGTGAGGCGGCGGGGGAAGCCGCCGAAACAAAAGAACATCACCACCTACAACCTGGCCCGCATGAACATGCTGCTGCACGGGGTGAAGGACACGGAGTTCGAAATCTTCCACGGCGACACCCTGACCAACGAATGGGACATCCTGCGGGAGCTGAACCCGGCCAGGAAGCCCGGCTACGATGCCGTGGTGGCCAATCCCCCGTTCAGCCTGCGCTGGGACCCCAGCGAGAGCATGGCCGACGACGTGCGATTCAAGAGCTACGGCCTCGCCCCGAAATCGGCCGGCGACTTCGCCTTCCTGCTCCACGGCTTCCACTTCCTGAAAGACGAAGGCGTGATGGCCATCATCCTGCCGCACGGCGTGCTCTTCCGTGGCGGTGCCGAGGAACGCATCCGCACCAAACTGCTCAAGGACGGCCACATCGACACCATCATCGGCCTGCCTGCCAACCTCTTCTACTCCACCGGCATCCCGGTCTGCATCCTCGTGCTCAAGAAGTGCAAGAAGCCCGACGACGTGCTCTTCATCAACGCCGCCGAGCACTTCGTGAAAGGCAAACGCCAGAACCAACTGACGGAAGAGCACATCGCCAAGATCATCGACACCTACAAGAACCGCACGGAAGCGCCCCGCTACTCCCGCCGCGTGGAGATGGCCGAGATCGAG
>JANNXL010000224.1:0-6026 GCA_031409575.1 Hyphomicrobium sp. | reverse complement strand
CGCCATAGAGGTCTTGCAGACCTGGATGCGCCATCGCCACGTGATAACCTTCGTTGTCGACATCGCGAACAGACTTCCAGTTGACCGGCGATTGCGAAGTCTGGAAACCGGTTGTGGGCACCATATCTGCTATGTCGTAGTCTTTGAGGTCCGGCATGTAAGCTGCAAGCAGCTCAGCCACGGCGGGTTGCGGGCCGGGGCGGAACCTGACGAAAATAAGCCCGAGCCAAATTTCAAGCTCCATCGGCTTCAAACCAAATTGGCTCTTATCGAAATCGTCGAAGCTTTTGGGCCGCGCCGCGCCGCGCAAGGTTCCGTCAAGATTGTAGACCCACCCATGGAACGGGCAGACCAGCGCATTCTTGCAATGGCCTTGAGCGTGCGGGGCAACGCGCGCTCCACGATGGCGGCACAGATTGTTGAAGGCACGGAGTGTTCCGCCCTCACCTCGCACGACAAGAGCGCGTTCCTCGCCAATATCGAACGTCAGATAGTCGCCAGGTTCAGGCAGATCGCTGACGTGGCCGGCTATTTGCCAATGCGTATGGAAAATTTCGCGCTTTTCCAGCTCGAGCATGGCCTGGCTGCTGTAAGTCCACGCTGGAAGCCCCCGCCGGTCCCAGTTTTGCGGCGGCGAGGCGATCTCCGTATCAAACGCAACACTCATGAGCGGGTCTCCTCCATGTGATGCCGGACCCATTCTTGAAATTGAAACACAGCATACTCCTGAGGTGCAAGTGTTCCATGCCGGAATTTGCTGCTGCGCAAGCCGCGCTGATTCATTTCGCAAGCCGCACGATCTTCTTGCATCACTTTGCTGGCAAAGCCGGTGACGTTGGCGAGATCGAAGCCGGGTGCCTCTAGCGTGGATCGCGAGAAGAGCCATTCGGCCCTTATTTCCGTCCGCTCAGCGCTCAATGGCCTGACGGATACAGCGCGGACGTAGTCACTATGAGTAACAGCAAACATTGTGGGCAAGAGGGTCACGAATAGATAGCCCGCATCGCGTTCAGCTTTTGTCAGGCGCGGAAATTCTGGTCCGCATGTTTGCCCGTTCTGGGTCCACGACCGGGCCCCTTGCTTCAGATTTTGCGGAGGATCTGACGTTTCAGGTGTCCAATCTGCCTTCTCATCGAATGCCATGATGCCATGGTTGTAGACTGGGACCAGATCGCACAGCTCGGGGTGAATTCCAGGGCAATGCAGGCACTCGTTGAAGTTTTCCCAGAAAATCTTCCAGTTGCACTCAAGCACTGAAATGCTTGTGTGCCCGGTGACAAGTTCGGCCATCGGCCAGTTGCCGTAGATCGCAGCCCCCAGGTCTGGAACCTTGGCGAAGTCTGGTGCCTCATCTGCGAGGCAGACGAACATAAAGCCGTTCCACTCCCGCACATGAACTGGAAACAGCCCGTGCTCTTCTTTGCGGAAGTCAGGTGTCAGCACAACATTGGGTGTGCTGACGAGAGTGCCCGAGAACGAATAGCCCCATTGGTGATAGGGGCACGTGATCAATCGCGATTTCAGTTGGCGCTCGGAACCGCTGCACAGCTCCGATCCGCGATGGCGGCAGGTGTTATGAAAGCACGAGATCGCACCCTCCTGGTCCTTCAGCAGGATGACATTCTGCCCGGCCACTGGAACGCGCCGCAGTGTCATGGGCGGCAGATCATTTGAGCGGCCCGCGTAGACCCAATTGCGGGCGAAAATCAGCTTCTGTTCCTGCTCAAATATTCCAGGATCATAGTAGGTGGCCGCGGGCAGCGACGGTTCGCATCTGTCAAGCAGCCTGGAAGCTGGGTGAAACGACTGCGCCTGATCCATGATCGTCTCCCTTCAATTAAAAGTCTGCTGGCGGTGTTGCGCGCCGCCGTGGCGGATTAAAAAACGGCCGTTCTGTCACGCGCGCTCTCACCATCAGCTTATGATATTGAAGTTCGCGCAGGGCATAGATTTCGACCCATAGATTGTTCGACTTTGCAGCATGGTAGGGGCGCTCCAGCGTCGCGAGCGCAATGGTGCGCTTGACGGTCGGTGACCAGATCGATGCGGTGATGTGCCCGGCCTCATGTTTCTTGTCGTGGTAGACCAGTGCGTGCTCCGCCGGAATGTTGCCGTCGATGTCGAGTCCAACGAGTGCCCATTTCGACGTGTTGCGGCTTTTCTCGTCCAGAAGTGCGCGGCGGCCGTTAAAATGGCCCTTGTTGAAATCGATCATCCAGTCGAGTCCCATCTCGAATGGTGACCGTGCACGATCGTTGCGCACCGCCTGTTCAGCGGAAATGAAATCCATATTGGTGATGATGAAGCCGGCCTCGATCCGCGCCGCATTGAGTGCACTGGTCCCGATGGCACGAATGCCATAAAGGCTACCCGCCTCGAAAAGCAAATCCCAAAGTTCCAAGGCGCGATCGGGCGTTGTCCAGATTTCGTAACCAAGATCGCCGGTGAAGCCCGTGCGCGAGATCGTCAGAGTGCCTGCGGTGCCAAAAGCAAATTCTGCCATCTGGAAGGGTTTGAGCCCGGCTGCCTTTGCAAAACCTGCTTGCTTGAGGACCGCGCACGAGCACGGGCCTTGGAGCGAGAGCGCGGCGATCTCCCCGGTCACGTCCGCGACGGACACGTCAAAGCCAATGGCGCTGTCGAGCAGCCAGGGAAGATGCCGCTCCTGGCAGCACAACAGATACTCGGACTCGCCATGCCGGAACAGCGTGCCATCATCGAGAAGCTTGCCGTGCTCGTCGCACCAGGCCGTGTAGTGGACCTGACCAACCTTGAGCTTTTCAGCGTTGCGGATCATGAGCCGGTTGAGATAGGCAGCCGCTTCTGACCCTGTGATCCGGTACTTTATCATTGGCGACAGGTCGTAGACCGTCGCCTGATTGCGGATCGCCGTATGCTCCATCGCCTCGTCTTCGAAGGCGAGTGCGGTCGTGTAGCCAGCCCAAGGCCCCCAGCTATTGAGCTTGTTCAGCGCTGCCGTTCGCTCATAGAAAGCCGATGTAAGGAGCGGTTTTTCGAAATGGAGCCGTGGATCGCTCATGCCCGCGCCTCCACTTGGATAATGCGTTCAGCCGCGTTCCAGCCCGCAGCGCCCGATATGCCGCCGCCAGGATGCGAGCCTGCACTTGCCAGATAGAACCCGGAAATTGGCGTTTCATAATTGGCAACGCCCGGCATCGGCCGCACGAACAGCATCTGCTCGGCAGCCAGCTCACCATGATGCCAGTTACCCCCGATGAAGCCATACCGTTCTTCGAGATCAACAGGCGTTAGCAGTTCGCAATGCGTCACCAATGCGCCTATGCCCGGCGCATATGTCTCAAGTGTTTTCAGAATGCGATCGAGAAATGCCGCGCGGCCCGTTTTCCACCCCTGCTTCAAGGCATAAGGAGCGAATTGCACGATGGCCGACACCACATGCTGACCAGACGGGGCATGGCCTGTTTCGATGGCACTCGGCAGCATTATTTCCATCACGGGATGTTCAGAAAAAGCCCCATACTTGGCCGCGTTAAAGGCAAGTTCAACGGAATTGATCGATGGCGCAATCACCAGCCGGGTCGCCAGATTGGCACCCTTGAAATCGGGCGCGCTCCTCAGGGCGAGATGCAACTTGCAGGCATTTCCGCGCATGCGCACATTGCGGGCGCGTCGCACCGTTTCCGTATCCAGATGCCGGGGTCCGATCAGGTCCAGAAATGCCGTCTTGGGATTGATGGCGGACACAACCGATCGTGCCCGGATTTGCTCTCCGTTTTGCAGTATCACGCCAGCTGCGCGATCTCCCTCGATCAGCACAGACTTCACCTTGGCGTTCGTCCGTATTTCGACGCCTAAGGAGCGGACGGCAGCAAACATCGAAGCAGGCACCGAGCCCATACCGCCTTTGGGAAGTGCAAGACTCGCCGTCGCGCCAGCTGCCTCCGAAGCCAGGCGATTGTAAAGGAGCAGCAGCGAATTTGGCGAGCGCGGCCCCATATGCGCGCCAAGAACCGTATCGAACGCAACAACGCCTTTCAGGCGATCGTCGGCTATTTCGTCGTTGAGAACGTCTGCAACATTGATCAAAATCATGCGCATGAATTCGCGCAAATCGCTGCGCCCCATCATGCGCGCGTTGAGGCCAAGCCGGGCGAGCTTCATCACATCATTCTGCTTGCCGCCTGCAAGCTGCGGCGGCGTCATGTCCTTCAAAGGCCGCAGCAACGCTGCAAAGCGCAGCAGTTTGCTGCGCAGCGCTGTCCATGATGCACGGTCCGAGTTTGAAAACGAGCCGAGCACCCGCTCGCCATAACTCCCTTCAAGCACCAGATGATCGCCGCTTGCAGACAGAGCCGTGGTGGCAATTGACGTCGCGGCATACGCGAGCCCGTGGCGGCCCAGGTCCAAGCCTTGTTCGACCCGCGGATCAAACATATTCAAAAGATGGGCGACAGAACTCGTCTTGAAGCCAGGTGCGAATTCATGGGTTTGGGCCCCGCCGCCAGTTATAGAGGAGGCTTCGAGCACCAGCAGTTTCCGGCCGGACTTAGCCAGACGGCCAGCCGCGGCCAAGCCATTCGTCCCACCGCCGATGATGATGGCGTCAAAGGACTGCATAGGCATCGCTCATCTTCGAAGGTTTGCCGATGTCGCGAAGAATCTCGGCCGCCGCGTTACGGCCCGGAGCACCCATGACGCCGCCGCCGGGGTGCGTAGACGAGCCGCACATCCAAAGATCTTTGATCGGCGAGCGGTATTGCGCGGCGCCAGGCACCGGCCGGTTGAACAGAAGCTGATCGAAGGTCAGCTCGCCTTGAAAAATGTTGCCCTCGGTCAGACCGACTTCCGCTTCCAGTTCACGCGGCGTGCGGATCTCGGCATGCAGCACGAGATCTTTAAAGCCCGGCGCATATTCGGTGATCTGGTCGATGACCGCGGCACCAAAAGCGTCGCGATCCGCATCACTCCAATCATTGCCATTGATCTTGGGAGGGCAGTACTGGACGAAGCAACTCATGAAATGTTTGCCGGGCGGCGTCATGGTGGGATCGATCAGCGTTGGTATCATCGTGTCCAGGAATGGATCGCGTGACCAGCGTCCGGCCTTCCAATCGTCGTACGCCATTTCCATGCGTTCGATGGAATCGGTAAAATGCAGATCGCCGCGAATGCACGGCGAACCGTCGGGAAGTGCTGTGAACTTCGGGACGCCGTCGAGTGCGATGTTGACCTTGCCGGACGAGCCACGGATCTTGAAATTTTTGACTTGTTTGACAAAGCTGGAGGGCAAATCGCTCTCGTTGACGCATTTGAGAAACGTGCGCTTTACGTCCAGGTTAGAAATCACACGCTTGGCGCGAATTTCTTCGCCCGTCTCAAGCACGACGCCAACGGCACGGCCGCCCTGTACCAAAACGCGTTCAACACCCGTACCTGTGCGGATTTCGCCGCCGCTCTCCGCCAGCGCCAGTCCCATTGCCTTTGTGATCGCGCCCATGCCGCCGCGCGCATAGCCCCAGGCGCCGATGTTGCCATCAACATCGCCCATATAGTGATGCAGCAGAACGTAAGCGGAGCCCGGAGACATCGGCCCGAGCGCCGTACCGATAATGCCGGAGACCGCGAGGTAGGCCTTGAGAACAGGGTTCTCAAAATATTCGTCGAGAAAGTCCGAAATGCTCATCGTCAAAAACCGGAACATGTCGAGCATCTCGGTCTGCGACAGGTCTAGAAACTTCCGGCCGATGTACATCAGTTCCTGAATATCGCGCGGCCGGAACGACGTCGGGTCGGGCGGTGTGCGCATCAGAAGCGGCCGGATGAACCGGCAATGCCGCAGCACATCACGTGAATACCGGTCGTAGGCTTCTGCGTCGCGCTTTGAATGCCGTGCAAATTCGCGCCGGTTGGCATCATGGTCGCGGTGCATCGCCAGATAACCGCCGTCTTGCTGGAAAACAGCTCCGCCTTCATAGGGCAGGATCTGAAGGCCATGCCGCGGCAATTCCAGATCGCGCATGATTTCGGGCCGGAACAAGGACGCC
>JANNXL010000223.1:0-3115 GCA_031409575.1 Hyphomicrobium sp. | reverse complement strand
CGTCCATGCGGTCAATTTCGCGGGTCTGCCATGTGTCGATCAACAACGACGCAAAGATGCTCGTGGATGCAGGCAACGTCTGCATGGGCTTCCATGATGCAAAGGTCCGTGGCGTCACTGCTAAAAAGGTCCAGATGGATGAAATCTGGTCTTTCTGTGCGGCCAAGCAAACGAACGTCTTGACTATGAAAAAGCCGGTTGAGGGCGCGGGCGATGTTTGGACCTGGACCGCTATCGATGCCGACAGCAAGTTGATCGTGCAATGGTACGTCGGAGATCGCGGCGGCGAAACTGCAAAGCTGTTTGTAGCGGATTTGGCCAGCCGTCTAGCCAACCGTGTTCAGCTTACGAGCGACGGCCACAAGGCCTATTTAGAGGCCGTAGAAGGCGCATTTGGCGACGATGTAGATTATGCGCAGCTTGTGAAAATTTACGGCGGTACTGCCGAAGGTGAGAAGCGCTACAGCCCGGCTGAGTTTGTTTCGTGCCGCCAGATCGGGATCACAGGCACGCCGGACCCGAAGCATATCAGCACGTCATACGTTGAGCGGTCTAACCTTACACTTCGGATGCATAACCGCCGCTTCACCCGCCTCACCAATGCGTTTTCAAAGAAGTTCGAAAGCCACGTTCATATGGTGGCACTCTACACGGTGTTCTATAACTGGACCCGCATTCACAAGACGCTTCGCGTAACGCCAGCCATGGCGGCTGGTCTAACTGACCGTGTTTGGGATATGTCAGACATAGTTGATTTGATGGATGCCGTGGCACCGAAGCCAGGCCGTCCGGTCACTTACAAAAAGCGCAGTGAAGAAATTTCAAACTGAGACACTACCCGCCTCGCGCTGGCACTCGACGGCAGCTGACGCCCCGTGTATTTGGGAGCGAGTCCCCCTTAAATATGGCGTTGGTGTTTTCGCGCACCTGGGCAATCTGCACGTGCTGCTCTGATTGAGCCGGCTGAGAATTCACTGTCACCGACATAATTCCTCCCCAGGCCAGTGGTGACGTGCGATCTTGCCTTGGACGAGGGACGTAGCCACGGCTCCGGAACACGCGGGTCGCCTAAGCAAAAACAGGGAAGCGTTGCCGTCACGCCGCAGCGCAGTCCTGACAGCCTTGAGTTAAACTCAACTTGAGACGCCGGTGTTGAACGGCCCGCCTGGGCCACCACAGACTACCGGCTCTTGACCACATCCTAGGGGAGATGAACCGTGTTTGGACGTACCTCGACTCCGGATCCTAACTTGCCCAAGCCCGCAAATGCGCCGGGTCCGAGCCCGTTGGGCACTATGGGCAGCATGGCTGGCGCCCAGCCTTCAGCGGCTCCAGGACCTGGGCGCGCCTCGCCTTTTGCGCCCGCCGCAACCATGGGCGCGTCGGTGATTGGCACCGACCTGACCATATTGGGCGAGAAAATTACGATCATTTCTCAGAACCGTTTGCAGATCGACGGGGACGTGCGCGGCGACGTGAACGGCAAGCAAGTCGTCATCGGAGAAGACGGCTCGGTCATCGGCACCGTCTCGGCTGAAAGCATTGAAGTGCGCGGCGGCATTCGCGGTGCCATCAAAGCTCAGTCTGTCACGCTGCAGCCCACCGCCGTCGTCGAAGGCGACATCTTCCATGTCACGCTGTCGATTGCCGAAGGCGCACAATTCGACGGCCGTGTGCGGCGTGCGAAAGATCCCGGTGAATTGAAGCCGAATCTCGATGTCGACTCGTTCGGTACGGCAGCAGCGCCACAAACGCCCAGCAGCTGAGTGCAAACGCGACGGGTACAACACACCAGCGGCTCCGCAGATCCCTGCGGGGCCGTTAGCTTTGTTGGGTGCAAGAAATGCGGCAGGCCATGCGATGCACCTCACCGGGCGCTACACGCACCCCATTGCGCGGCCCGACGTTCGCCGTTTCAACGCAGACGAAATCGCGGAAGCCTTCGGGCGGGACATCCCCAAGACGGACCGCTTTTTCGTACCAAGGGTTCCAGACGACCGTGCTGGCGCTGCTCCTTGAATGGATAGTGATTGTGCGGCCAAGCGCGGCATCAATGATCTGCAACGGGGCCGATGTATCCCAGTAAATCCGGTCCGTTTCTTGTGCAAACTGAATGGCGCCGCTTTGGACGGCCTTCTGCCCCGTCAACTGGTCCAGAAAAGTCCGGCCCTTGAGCCCTTCGATGCGCGCGGCACCAATGTCGCTGATGGCGAAATAAGTATGCAGCGCTTCGGTGAGTTCGAAAGCTGCTTCCCCGTTGTTTGTTGTTGTCAGTTCGACGTCGAGGCTAGGTTCGAGGTGCGGTCCCAGCGTCACGCAAAACGATACGCTGACGCCGCGCCCGGCGATGGCTTGCTGATCTGCAGTCAGTGCCACGCTTAGTGTGATGGACGATTGACCGGGTGCCGTCCCCACGCTTTCCACGTGCCACATCGCCGTCCGCACAAAGCCATGGGCAGGAAGACCCAGAGCCGCATTGGGATGCGGCCCGAACCAGGGCCAGCAGACGGGAATGCCGCCGCGCACCGCCTTTGCAGTTCCCAGCCGCGATAGGGGCGAACACCACAACACGTCGCGATGCCCCGTCTGCGGCACCCATGACAGCACCTGCGCGCCTTGCAACGCGACGCATGCACTGCCGCCGCCCGCTGTCAGCCGGGCGACGACACCCCCAAGCGGGCTCGCCTCGAATGCCACAGCACCAGCCCGCCCGAACTGCGCCTGCAATGCGGCCGCTTGGACTTCAAGTGCTGCCATCGGCCCCGCCCGTCACCCGACAAAAACCTAGAATCCGCGGCGGCCTGACATGTTGGCGTCGATACACGCGATATAAATACGGTTGTCGCGACCGACATGCGCGCACACGTTGCGCTTGGTATTCGGGTTGTTGCGGATCTCGGCGTCGGACACGCGGATGCCATAGGCGCGCGCCACCTCGCCGACGTAGTTGTCTTGGCAATAGGGCGTGGCGATGGGCTGGCCGCTCACCATCTGGTAGCCCTTGTTGCAGGCAATCTTGGCTTCAGCAGGTGCCGCCGTCAGCACGGCAACGGCTGCCACCGCTGTGAGGGGAAAATATCGAAGCATGAAAACCTCCTAGACCTGGGCAGGCGCA
>JANNXL010000222.1:0-8119 GCA_031409575.1 Hyphomicrobium sp. | reverse complement strand
TTGCCTAGGCTCAATGAAGCCGCTCACCGCATCGGAGCAGCAGTCCTGGTCCATACAGGCGAACCCAGACATCCCGTTTCGAGGTTCAATGTTGATGCGCTGCAGCATCGAAAGGGGCTAGATTATTCCGGCCGCTGAAGTGATCATGCCGATAAAAGGGATCACCACCGAAACGAGATCTGCGTAAGGGAATGCCGCGTGCCAGCACTGGCGTTACTTGCTGCCTGCGCCGCGCTGGAGGCATCTACGGCCTGCCTAGCCAAATTGTGGTGCCCTTGGCCGCAGCCAGCCTACTGGCCCTGTCAGCCTCAAATATCCTTGACCGGGCCGAACTTGAGCAAGGGGCTAAGGCCAAGCGTGTGGCCAGCGGTGCACTTGCCATTTTCGCGATAAATTGCCTTGCTGTTTCTATATTCGCCTACTTCACTGGCGCGCTTTTGCAGCAAATTTGGCCGTAGTATCAGTTCAGACCAAGCTTGGCTTGCATGTGGTCGGCCCAGCCGCGCAGCAGCCGGTCAGCCACGATGCCGACAAAAGCAATCGCAAACCCGGCGGTGATACCGCGGCCAGCATCGGCCTTGGCCAGCGCGATGAAGACTTCTTGACCCAGATCGCGTGTGCCAATCATTGCGCAGATAATGATCATGCTCAGCGCAAGCAGCACCGTCTGATTGATGCCAAGCATGATTTCTGGCAGCGCCAGGGGCAACTGCACGCGCCAGAATGTTTGCGCCGGCGTGCACCCGGAAACTGTGGCCGCTTCGATCAAAGACACCGGGATTTGGCGAATGCCGAGATTGGTATATCGTATGGCTGGCACGATCGCGAACAACACGGTTGCGATCATTGCAGTTACGTCACCAACGCGAAACAGCATCACGACGGGAATAATAAAACAGAACGACGGAAGCGTTTGCAAAGTGTCGATGACGGGGCTGACGAATGCCTCAAATCTGTCGCTACGCGAGGCCCAGAAGCCAAGCGGGATTCCAAGCAGCGCCGCAATCAGCGCAGAGACGCCGCACAGATAGAGCGTTGCCATGGTCTTTTCCCACAGCCCTGTTACCGCACAGAACAATGTCAGCGGCACGACCAGCGCCGCGAGTCTCCAGCCTCCGAGCTGAAGTCCCGCCAGCCCAATCAGGAGCACGGCACCGAGCCAAGGAAAGCCTTCAAGGAACCCGCGTACCGGATTCAAAACGTAAATCAGGAGTGTGGTGCGGAAGGCTTCGATCGTGTCGAACCAATTGACCGTGATCCAGTCAACGGCGCTCTTCCACCACGGGGCGGTTGAAATGGTTATCGTCTTGGGCACCGCATCAAACGCGGGCACGAAGACTCCAAGCGCGGTCGTTACCGCGAGGGCCGCGATAGCCAGTGTGAACAGGGGATAGCGCTGCCAAAACGCGCCATCGGCCACGTGCGCTGCCGGCCTCTGAAGGGCCGCCGCCTGGCTCAAGCGATCAAGCAAAATTGCCATGGCAACGATGGCAAGTCCTGCCTCCATGCCCTGTCCAATCTTGAGGGCGCGTAGAGCAAGGAGCACATCGTAACCTAGACCACCGGCTCCGATCATCGATGAGATAATCACCATATTGAGGGCCAGCATGATGACCTGGTTGACGCCCACCATCAAAGTCGGGCGCGCCGATGGCAGCAAAACCTTCATCAATTTCTGGCGTGGCGTACAGCCGACCATTTCGCCGAAATCATCAATCTCGTGGGGAACGCGTTGCAGTGCCAGAATGGTGGCGCGGACCATCGGCGGCATCGCGAAAATCGCCGTTGCAATCATTCCGGAAACAGGACTGTTTCCAAACAGCAGCAGCATCGGGATCAGATAAGCGAACGTCGGCATCGTCTGCATCAGATCGAGCATAGGCGACATAACGAGTCGATCGATACCTGGCTTGCGAAATGCCAAAATGCCAAGCGCCAAACCGGCCGCGATGCAAACCGGCACGCTTATCAGGATAAGCGCTAGGGTTAGCATGGCGCTTTCCCATTGCCCAAAGAGTGCGATATAGAGCATGCATCCTGCTGCAAGCGCGGCGAGACGGACCCCGCCCAGCCCATAACCGAGAATGGCGAACGCCGCACAAACGCCGACCCAGGATAGACGCGGGAAAACAACAACTGCGTCGAGTCCGGTTCCGACTTTCCATCCCTTCGACAGCAAATTAAAAGCCCATCCCAACGGCACGCTGAAAATGTCTGTTAGGCCGCGCGTGAACCAGCTCAGGTTGAGCTTTAGCCAATTCATGAGCGCCGACGTCCAATCTGCAACGGGGATCACGGCGCTGACGGGATACTTCACCGCACACGGGGCGATCTCCGGGAGAACATAGAGAACTGCGACAACGAGCACTGCGGCCGGCCAGATCCAGGTCCACAAGGAAAGTGGCGCGCTATGGTCCGGCACGTCATGAGTGGCAACGGTCATGTGCGGCTTCCAGAGAGATCATCGCGCCCAGCGAGCAGATCGATCACTGCTTCAGCCGTCACCTCGCCAAGTAGCCTCCCTGAGCCATCGACCACGCCGAAAGGCTTTCTGATGCCGACGATTTGCGCAGCGAAACTGGCGATCTTGTCGGAAGGCTTTACTCGCCCGCCGTGGTCAGACGGCGTAGAGACCGGCCGCATGAGACGGCCTGCCGACATCACCTTCGAGCGCTGCACGTCGCGCGTGAACTCCGCCACATAGCTTGTCGCTGGGTGCAGAACGAGATCTTCAGGCGTGCCGATTTGAATGATTTCGCCATCTTTCATAATGGCAATTCTGTCGGCCAAGCGGATCGCTTCATCAAAGTCATGTGTAATGAAAACTACGGTTTTCTTGAGCACACTTTGCAGCCGCAACAGCTCCTCCTGCATTTCGCGCCGGATCAGTGGATCAAGCGCCGAGAACGGCTCATCGAGGAACCAAACCTGGGGCTTTACCGCCAAGCTGCGCGCAATGCCGACACGCTGCTGCTGGCCGCCTGACAACTCGCGCGGGTAAAATTGCTCGCGCCCATTCAAGCCGACCAACTCGATGACTTCGCGTGCCCTCGTTTCGCGATCCTTGCGCTCCACGCCTTGTACAGACAGGGGAAACGCCACGTTCTCAAGCACCGTCAAATGCGGCAGCAGAGCGAAGTGCTGAAACACCATGCCCATTTTGTGCCGCCGGATTTCAATCAGCTCCTTGTCGCTGGCCTTGAGCAGGTCTTTGCCATCGAGTTCAATTTCACCAGATGTGGACTCGATCAAACGAGACAAGCAGCGAACGAGGGTTGACTTTCCAGAGCCGGAAAGCCCCATAACGATAAAATTCTCGCCCAGCCGGATATCGATGGACGCATTTCGGACGGCGCCCACAAGTTTAGCTGCGGCCAGCTCTTCTGTCGTGACCTGGTATCGCCGCTGCTCAAGAAACTGCGCTGCGCCATTGCCATACACCTTCCATACATTCCGGCACGATAACTTGATCGGCCGGTCATCGGCTTCGATGACATCAACATCTTTGCGCAAGGGAGATGCATCATTCATGGGGTGCGGTTCCGCAGTGTGGCCCGCTACGGAGAGCAAACCAGCGCTGAATTCAGCGCTGGTTCGCCGGTCCGGTCAATGGCCTAGGTCTCGTTTGCCACTGGTCACTACTTGGCCCACTCGCGCCACTTGGCTTCGTTTGCCGTGACCCAAGCCGCAGCCACTTCATCCATGGGCTTGTTGCTGAGATCGACCTCACCCGACATCTTATTCAATTCCTTGACGTCCATCGTGTAGGCCTTTGCAACCTTGTAGGCCCCCGGCCATTTGTCTTTCATGCCTTTCCACGAATACTTCCAGATGTCTCCAGATGGTTTACCGCAATCGTACTTGGCTTCTTTGTTGCCACCCCAAGCGGCGTCTTCATAACAAGCCTTTTCGTGCTTGGGGAATTCGACCCACTCACCTTCATACTTTGATGGTGCCCAATGCGGTGAATAGATCCACATCAAAATGGGAGCTTTGCGCTGATAAGCCGAATCGAGCTCTGCAAACATCGCGCCGTCGGTGCCTGCGTGAACGACCGTGAAAGGCAGTCCGAGCGACACAACGCGCTCGTCGTCAAAGCCTTCCCACGTCACGGGTCCACCGAGGTAGCGGCCCTTAGGCGCTGTTTCAGGTGTCGAGAAAGCTGCTGCACACTTAGGATCTTTCAAGGCTTCCCAGTTAGGTAACCCAGGGCACTTTTCTTTCATGTAGAGCGGATACCACCACTCTTCTTTTGCTTTCGGGCCCAGTGCACCAAGCCGTTCCGTCTGCCCGGTTGCATCCGAAGCCTTCATCGCTTCGCCCGCCGTCGTATCCCAGAATTCAACGCCGACAGTGACGTCACCGTTGGTCAATCCAGTGGTCAAGCTGGAGAGGTAGTCAGCGGTTGGATATTCGACCGCGTAGCCAAGCTTGGTCAGAATGCCGCCGAGAATTTTGGCGTTGATGTTCACGCTCGTCCAATCGAAGAGCGCGATCTTGATTGGATCGGCAGACTCGGGCGCAGCATTCGCTGGCTCCGTGCCGGTTGCGGCCACCGTAAAGGCGACAACACCTGCGGCCAGTGTTCGGCAACTTAGTAGGTTCATGTTCGAGACCTCCGGATTTAAGCCAACGACTTCGTCACCTGACAGTGAGCTTACACGTACTCACAGTGAAATTGTCGAACGCCACGGTGACGGAGTCAACGTCCAACAGAACTTAGTTTCGTGGCACGCTGCCGATTTGTGAGGCAGTTCTCATCCGTGCGCGTGCCGCAACTCTGTGCAACCGTCTCATTGGTCAAACGGGTGCAGCGCAGCAATCGGAACCGCGCGTCTTGGCTCACAGCTTCGCAAAGGCCTCGTTGTTTGCGTAGGGGAACCACCAGAAGTCTTGCGCCGAGGCCTTGCTGTCGATCATCGCGAGCTTGGTATGACGGAACTGATCGAGCCCTTCGGAGCCAAGCTGGCGGCCTGTGCCGCTCATTTTGCGGCCGCCAAAGGGTCCTGCCGCATTGTCGAGCAGCGGCGCGTTCACCCAAACCATGCCGGCCTCGATCTCGTTGACGGCACGCATCGCCTCGTCAAGTGAGCCGGTGTAAATGTTGGCACCCAAGCCATAGCGCGAGCGGTTGGCAAGTTCGATCGCCTCATCGAGCGATGAGACCCGGCAGATGGGTGCAACCGGCCCGAAGCTTTCGTCGCTGACAATTTCCATTCCAGGCGCAACGTCGGTCAGAACCGTCGGCTCGACGAACCAGCCGCGATTGAAGCCCGCAGGACGGCCGCCGCCGGTGCGCGCGGTTGCACCCTGTTCGCGGGCACGCGCCAGAATGCGCTCGTATCGCGCGCGCTCTTTTTCCGTAACCATGGGCCCGATATCGACCAAATCCAAGCCGTTTCCGATGCGCAGCTTGCGGGCTTCCGTCACCAGTGCTTCCGCAAAGTCGTCATGAATATCGCTGTGAACATAGAGCCGTTCGGCGGACGTGCAGACTTGCCCGCAGTTGAGGAAGGCGGCGAACGCTGCACCTCGCGCCGCCATGCCGAGTGACGCAGACGGCATCACGATGAAGGGGTCGTTACCGGAGGCCTCGATCAGACAGCGCTTGAAACTGGCAGCACAGGTCTGAGCAACGGCTTGACCAGTCCTGATGCCACCGGTGAACGCAACGCCGTCGACTCCGTCGCTTTCCACAAGGCGCCGACCGGCCGTGATGCCTCCGGTGACGCATTGAACGAGGCCCGCTGGGAGAGACGCGAAGACCTCCATGAATTTAAGCGTCGTCAGCGACGTCAGTTCAGAAGGCTTAATGATCACAGCGTTGCCAGCAGCTAGTGCGGCCGCCGCGGCCCACATCATCAGTACCAGCGGATAATTGAACGGTAGAATGATCGATACGACGCCGAGCGGCTCCTTGAGCGTGAAGTGCAATTGCCCATCGACAGTCGGCCCGACGATCTTGCCGTTTTCGTGCCGTGCGGCTTCGGCGTAATAGTCAAGCGCGCTGTAGCACCAGCTCACTTCGTCGGCGGCTTCCTTGTAGGGTTTGCCCATCTCGCGGGTCATCATCTCGGCAATGAGCGGACGCAGGCGGCGGATTTCGTTTGAAACGGCATGCAGGGCCTCGGCCCGCGTCAGCATGTTGGTGGCGTTCCATGGCCTTTGTGCCAGCCGGGCAATTGCGATCGCTTCGTCAACTTCGGCGGCGGTCGCGTCCGCCACTTCACCAATTCTATCTTCGGTCGCTGGATCGATAACCGGGGATCGCACTGTCGAGCCACTCGGCCGGAATGCTCCGTCGATGAATAGGCCACCGCTGAGGCTTTTAAATTCTTGCAACGCTGACATGAAGTGTCTCCAAACTGGAGTGTTTTTCAAATCAGTGAAACATGCAAACTATATTTTCACTTGAGATAGAATTGTAGCCCCTTACTTCTGGTGGCAGGAAGTCTCCGATTCATTCGGATGTGGCGCCCCGGGGCAGCTAGCGCTGCTCGGTCATATAATTTGGGTTGCTCCAGACGGGCACGTTTTCACTTGGCAGCGGTGCCCGGCCGCGAATGGCATCGGCCAATTTCTCGGCCATCATAATCACCGGCACATTGAGATTGCCACTGATGACATCGGGCATGATCGACGCATCGACGACACGCAAGTTTTCCACGCCGTGGACACGCCCGCTGCCATCGACAACAGCCATATCGTCTGTTCCCATACGGCAGGTGCATGAGGGATGGTATGCGCTCTCGGCTTTGTCGCGGATGAAGGTATCGATGGCCTCGTCACTCATGGCGCTTGGGCCCGGTGCCAGTTCGGCTCCGCGGAAGGGTTTAAAGGCGTCTTGTTCAAATATCTCGCGCGTCAGCCGGATGCCAGCCCGCATCTCTTTGCGGTCTTGTTCAGTTTGCATGTAGTTGAACAGAACATAAGGATGCTGACGCGGATCGGCGGACTTTAATTTCACAAAGCCGCGGCTCGTCGGCCGCATTGGTCCGACGTGCGCCTGATACCCATGCCCCTTAGCAGCCGACGTTCCATCGTAACTGACGGCCATCGGCAGGAAATGATACTGCAAATCAGGATGTAGAACGCCGGCTTCGCTGCGGATGAAGCCGCCCGATTCAAAATGGTTTGTGGCCCCAAGGCCCCCGCCAGTCAAAATCCACTCGACACCGATCTTTAGCTTCACCAGCGGGTTGGTGGCACTGTAGAGCGAAATCGCCTGCGTGCACTCATATTGCATGTAGACTTCGATATGGTCTTGCAGGTTCTCTCCCACGCCCGGGAGATCTTGGATCACGTCGATGCCAAGCCTTCGCAGTTCGTTGGCCGGGCCAATTCCTGACAACATAAGTGTTTGCGGGGAATTGATCGCGCCGCCGCTGATGATGACTTCGCGGGACGCGCGTGCCTGTTCTGTTTGACCATCCCGGACGAACTCTACCCCCACGGCCCGGCGGCCTTCAAAGTTGACGCGCGTTACGAGGCAGCGGGAGCGCACATCGACATATCCGCGCTTTTGAGCTGGGCGCAAATGGGCTTGCGATGCGCTCCAGCGCCGGCCTTTGTAGGTCGTGCGGTCCATGGCCCCCAAGCCTTCCTGCTGGTGGCCATTCATATCGTCGGTCACTGGATAGCCAGCCTGCCGGCCCGCCTCGATGAAGGCGCGATAGAGCGGATTGGCGCAAGAGCCGGTCGTTACAAACAATGGCCCTGAGCCACCGCGATAGGCATCACTGCCCTTGAGCCGGGTTTCGGATTTTTTGAAGTAGGGAAGGCAATGAAAATATGACCAGTCTTCGAGGCCCGGATATTTAGCCCAGGCATCGTAATCAAATGCGTGCCCGCGAATATAGACCATGCCGTTGACCGAAGATGAGCCGCCGATCACGCGCCCGCGCGGGCAGTGCATGCGGCGGTTATTCATAAACGGCTCGGGTTCGGTCTCGTAGTGCCAGTTATACTTGGTTCCAGCCAGCGGATAGGCAAACGCCGACGGCATATGAATGAACAGGCTGTTGTCCTGCGGGCCTGCTTCCAAAACGAGCGCGTGCGTGTTGCCGTCTTCGGTCAGGCGGTTGGCTAGAACGCAGCCAGCCGAGCCCGCGCCGACGAT
>JANNXL010000221.1:0-7035 GCA_031409575.1 Hyphomicrobium sp. | reverse complement strand
CTTGCCCGTCGCAATCACCTCCATGCCCTCTTCGGGCCGGATGCGCAGCCGCCCGTAGACCCCCTTCCAGATAACGGCGTCCACTTTTGACTTGTCGTCTTTCAGGGCAAAGTAGCAGTGTCCAGACGAATGCGGGCCCCGAAAGCCCGAGACTTCTCCGCGCAAGCGCACATAGCCAAAGCCATCTTCGAGCGCGCGTTTGATGGCGTTGGCGAGTTCCGAAACCGAGAACTCGGCGACATTCGCCTGCGGCTGACTACGGGATTTAGCGGCTGAATCCGTCACGTGTGGGCTTTCATTGCTTGGATTTGGCATTTCGTGGCCGGCGCAACAGCAGAATTGTGCCGCGTCCCAGATATTCAAGCTTGAACTTATACGAGTCTTTGCGCTTGAAAGCAGGCAAGGTTCTGGCCTTCAACAGAAATGGCATCAGCCGCAAACCCTGCCAAATCAAATTCGAACAGGCGTCTTTCAATGAACATACTGCTGATTGGGTCGGGCGGGCGTGAACATGCCCTGGCGATGGCACTTGCCAAGAGCAAAAAGTGCGGAAAGCTGTATTGCGCACCGGGCAATGCCGGGATCGCGGAGCTGGCGAAATGCGTGCCGCTCGATACGTCGGATCATGCTGCTGTCGTCAGGTTCTGCCAGGCCAAAGAAATCGAGTTCGTCGTGGTCGGGCCGGAAGGCCCGCTGGTGGGTGGTCTCACAGATGTGCTTCTTGAAGCTGGCATCAAACACTTCGGCCCATCGTCGCGGGCGGCCCAGCTTGAAGGCTCTAAAGGTTTTACCAAAGACCTGTGCCGCGACTTCAATATTCCAACCGCCGCGTACGGCCGCTTCAAAAGCGCTGCCACGGCACACGCATACCTCGCACAACAATCGCTCCCAATCGTCATTAAGGCCGATGGCCTCGCGGCTGGCAAAGGCGTTGTCATCGCGGCCACCAAGGCTGAGGCTGAGGCCGCTATCGATGCTTGCTTTGCGGGCGCCTTCGGCAAGGCTGGCGCGGAAGTCGTGATTGAAGAATTCATGGACGGCGAAGAAGCGAGTTTCTTTGCGCTGTGCGATGGCACGCACGTTTTAGCGCTGGCAACCGCCCAAGATCACAAGCGCGTCGGGGATGGCGACACCGGGCCGAATACCGGCGGCATGGGGGCGTATTCGCCTGCACCCGTGATGACGCCTAAGCTTGTTAAACGCACGCTCAAAGAGATCATTGTGCCAACGGTCGCAGCCATGGCAACGCGCGGCACGCCCTTCAAAGGCGTGCTGTTTGCAGGCCTCATGATCACCAAAGACGGCCCCAGGCTCATCGAATACAACGCGCGCTTTGGCGATCCCGAAACGCAAGTGCTCATGATGCGCCTGAAATCCGATTTGCTCGAATTGATGCTGGCCACGGCCGATGGAACTTTGCATTTGAAGAAGGCTGAGTGGAGCAACGACGCGGCGTTGACCGTCGTTTTAGCCGCTGACGGCTATCCCGGTACGCCCAAGAAGGGTACTGAAATTCGCGGCGTCGAAGCAGCGGATAAACTAAAACACGTGCGTGTGTTTCATGCTGGAACCAAGCGCGACGGCGATCGCCTGCTCGCCGATGGTGGCCGTGTACTCAATGTCACCGCTCTGGGAGTCGATGTGGCAAAAGCACAAAAACGCGCCTACGAGGCCATCGAAAAAATCGATTGGGCTGGTGGCTTCTGCCGTTCCGACATCGGCTGGCGCGCGATCGAACATAAGCGTTAGTGCAGTCGCAATTCCGTGCCGACCAATTTTAGTTCAGCGGGCTGGATGAGGCCGGTGTGCGCAACGCGGATTTTGTAGAGCTGGCCTTCAAGGCTCGCCGACCAGAAATCGAGGAAGGCTTTCAATTTCGGAAAGCGCGGATGCTGGTCGTAATCCTGCCAGATATAGCTCTGCAGCAGGGTGGGGTGATCGGGCAGCCGGTAGATGATTTCAGCGGTCGTAAGACTGTAGCCTTGGAGCATGCGCATAAAATCGTGGTCAACCATAGGGGTGGTCCTCGTGATGTGTCTCCTGATGACGAGGCTTCGATGCTAAGCTGATTTGCGGTGATCGAAAACAAGAAAATCATTGCAAAACAGAATGTTAGCAGCATGTTGCGCAGACTGCTAACAACCGGCGAGCTACCTGCTGCGCAGAAATTGAAACACCTATTAGCCCGGGATTAACCCCGTTGAGGCACGCTCCGCGCCAATTGAGTTTGCGTGAAAGGCATTGCGTTCCATGTTTGCGTTTAGACCCGGCGTTTGGCCGGTTTCGCGGCCGCGTGCCGTCATCGTGGCTGTTGCCGCGTTCTTAGGCACGGGGCTCAGTGGCTGCGCCAGCAATCAAAACGCCCAAGCGATCAGCAGCTCTGCCGTAATGAACTCTGGGGCAACCAACGCCCCGGCCGTAATGTCGTGGAATGTCTTCGACAGCGGCCCCGAGCCAATGCCGCGGCCTGTTGCCGTCAAGGAAGACTTGGAAGACGACGGGCTTGCAGCTCAGACGCCGCCGCAAAAGAGTATCCGCACCCAGCACGATGATCCGACACAACCGTGGAGTCCCAACTATGGGCGAACTGGTGGTGTGCCATCGCGGCAAGCGCAAGATGGCATTGTAGTGCCGTCTCAGGCATCATCGCTTGGCAAACAGTGGACGCCTGCGCAAATGGCATCACAGGACACCGAATAATTTGGTGGCGATTATCAAATGGTCTGATGCCCAACCGGCACATCGCGCCCCTGATGCGCTTGATATCATTTTCTTTGAGGCGAGCGGCACGAAGTCCTTTGCGTCTGAAACAGCCCGTGACGCGTTTCGCGAACGCTGGCTGGGGCGCTATCTGCGGATCTATCCCGAGTGGGTCTATCTCGCGGTCGATGACGAAAAACGTCTCGCCGGGTATCTGCTCGGGTGCCTCGATGATCCCGCTCAATCGCCACTGTTTTCCGACATCGGCTATTTTCAAGATCTCAAGGCATTGACAGCACTCTATCCCGCGCAACTGCATGTCAATGTGGCCCCGTGGGCACGCGGCGCTGGAGCCGGCAGTCAGCTCGTTGAGGCGTTCGCCAAAGACGCTCATGTTTCCGGCTGCCCTGGTGTGCATGTTGTCACCGGACGCGGGTTGCGCAACGTCGGCTTTTACGTGCGCAACGGGTTTATCGAACAGGGGCACGTGGCGTTGAATGGCCGCGCGCTGGTGTTCCTTGGCCGGGACCTCGTTTCGGGGTCTTGAAGGCGGTTTCGTTATCCGGCCGGGCTTGCAATATTGACGTTGGCGTGGTAGAACAATGAGTGAACATCGTCGTCTTTAATGGACGGAGCTGCAAGTGCTCAAGCTGGGAAACCGGTGGACAACAGGCTGAGCCCGGCTGCGCAATTGGCCGGTGACGCTAAGGTCTCGCCTGAATTTGCGGTTACAACTCGATTCTGTGTGAAGAACATGGGAATCGAGGCTGAAGCGGCTTTCGCCAACCATGGCGCTGGTCCGGATGCGCGATGCAAAACGATTTTCTGAGGGAGTGGTTCGATGGCTGGTTCGGTAAATAAAGTAATTCTCGTTGGTAACGTCGGCAAGGACCCGGAAATCCGGCGCACGCAGGACGGCCGCCCGATCGCGAACTTGAGCCTCGCGACAACCGAAAGCTGGCGCGACAAGAGCACCGGCGAGCGCAAGGACAAGACTGAATGGCACCGCGTGGTGATCTTCAATGAGAATCTGTGCAAGGTGGTGGAGCAATACGTAAAAAAGGGCGCCAAGCTCTACATCGAGGGGCAGCTTCAGACCCGCAAGTGGACCGACCAGAGCGGTGCTGAGAAGTACTCCACCGAAGTTGTGTTGCAGGGCTTCAACGGCACGCTGACCATGCTGGAAAGCCGTCAGAGTGCTGGCGGCGCCATGCAGGAGGGCGGACAGGCAGACTACGGCGCGCCGTCTGACAACGGCTTTGGCGGTGGATCGCCGGGTGGGAGCTATGCAGAACCCAAGCGCGCAGCCAAGAGCGGCGGCGGCGCTAAAGGCGGTTTCGACAAACAGCTCGACGACGAAATTCCGTTTTAATATTGGGCAATTGTTGATGCCACGGCTGGCGCGGCCTTCGGGTCGCGCCATTTTTTTTGGAACTATGACTTGCGCGCCGGGTTCGGCTTTTTGACTTTCTGGCTGGATGCGGCGGGTGGTGCGCTTGCGACCTCGTGGCTCTCCGATGCACGCTGTGCGGCATACGGTGGCTCACCCGGCCCGCGGCGGTACCACGGCACATAGTTGGGATCGTCGTTTGGAGACCCAGCAACGCCGTGCTTTGGCGCACCGCTATGCTCAGCCGCGGCCTTGGCTCGCAGAGCCGAGATGGCGGCGAATTCATGCTCACTTTGGACTTCAATAAACAGCTGCTGCACTTCCGGGTATTTAGCCTTGATTGCGCGCTCCAGCCGCGCCGTGACCGCCTCCACACTTGAGGCGGTTTCCGCATCATGAAAATCGACGCTTGCGGCCACCAGCACGTCGTCGGGGCCCAGATGCATGGTGCGGACATCGTTGATGACGCGAATGGGTTTGCCAACACCTGCTTCTGTTTTGATCAAATTTTTCAGCCCCATGCGCACGGCAGGCGATGCAGCCTCGCCGACTATCAGGCTGCGAATTTCAATACTCATAAAGGCTGCGACGGCCGCAAGGATGAAGCCGATGAAAATGGACGCGACGCCGTCTGCTTGGGGCATGCCCAGTTTGTCGGCTGCAAACACGCCGATGAAGGCAACGACCAAACCGGCCAGCGCTGCGAGGTCTTCAAGCACGATGGCAAACAATGCCGGGTCTTTTGAGGATCGCAAAGCCGAGATCAAGCCATCGCTTCCGCGGCGTGCGTTGAATTCTTCCAATGCCTTGTAGGTCGAGAAGCTCTCAAGCGCGATGGCAACAGCGAGCACGATATAATTGATGTGCACGTTTTCCAGCGGGTGCGGGTGGTGCAATTTGTCGAAGCCCTCGTAAATGGCGACGCCCGCTCCAAGCGAAAACAGCAAAATGGCAACAATGAAGCTCCAAAAATAGAGCTCCTTCGAATACCCGAACGGATGCAACTCATCAGCTGGCCGTTTGGACCGCTTCATGCCGTGCAGAAGCAGCGCCTGATTGGACGTATCGACCAGCGAGTGAATGCTCTCCGACAGCATCGCCGACGAGCCCGTCATCGTGTAGGCGACGAACTTTGCGCCCGCGATCGCCAGATTGCACCCGAGCGCCACCAAAACGACGCCAGTTGATCCCCCTGCAGACACGTTCAAATCTCCCAAATCAGCGATTGGCGTCAGTGTGCACGCCAGACTCGTTCTTTTAACCGAATCGGTCACACAGCCTGAAACACGAGATTAACGCGATGCCGCAGAGAAAGTCTTGGGGGGGATTTGGATGGGCGGCAGCCGCAGTTGCGGCCACCGCCAAAGTGCCGTCACATCGCCATATCGAACACGAGAACATCGGCATTGCTTGCGGCCGAAAACACAAGTTCACCCGCGCTCTCAATGGCAACGCCATCGCCGGCGGCAAGCTGCTCGCCGTTTAGCGCAACAGTCCCGCTCGCCACCTGCACCCACGCGGCGCGGCCAGATCGTAACGTATGGCGCACAGTGACTTCGCCATCGAGCAGACTGGCGTAAATGTCGGCGTCGCGGTGAATTATCACCGACCCGTCGCGCCCATCGCGCGAGGCGATGAGACGCAACCGCCCCGACTTGTCCGCTGCCGTGAACGACGTCTGTTCGTAGCTGGGCGCTATGCCTTTGCTTTCGGGAACAATCCAGATCTGCAGGAGGTGCACCGGATCAGTTTTCGACGCATTGAACTCGCTGTGACGGATACCGGTTCCTGCCGACATGCGCTGCACATCGCCAGCGCGGATCACTGAACCAGTGCCGAGGCTGTCTTTGTGCTCCAACGCCCCTTCGAGAACATAAGTAATGATCTCCATGTTGTCGTGCGGATGGGTTGAAAAGCCTCCGCCGCCAGCGATGAGGTCATCGTTGATCACGCGCAGCGGACCAAATCCCATGTGATTGGCGTCGAAGTATTGGCCGAACGAAAAGGTGTGTTTGCTGTCAAGCCAGCCGAAATCGGCGCGGCCGCGTTCGTGCGCTCTCCTCAAGGTCAGTGCCATGATCTGTCTCCGGGTTATGCCAAAGAAACGGCGTCAGACGCGTTGCGGCTGATCTGACCTGTAAGTGGTATTGTGATACCGGCCCGTCAAGCGGTTGCGACAAACGTGATCGTTGGGATGGCGCGAGACCGTCCACACCTAACCGCCCTGCCGCGCCGACACGATCTCAATGCAGTCGCCGTCTTGAAGCCGTGTTTGCGCCCGCGCGCGGGCGGGCACAAACGCTCCGTTTATCGCGGTCGCGATCTTGGCGGCCCCATGTCCCCGTTCGACAATAAGATCCTCAAGTGTCGTGGCGACGCTGCAGACAGCCTGCGCATTGACGGTGAGCTTCAGAGCAGCGGTTTCAGGTTGTGCGGTCATTGGGCCTTTGTGCTTGGCTCTGAATTTTGCAGGTTATCGTACCTATTTATAAGGCCTTCCAATAGCTTATGCAACTTTCAACATTGGTTAGTGGTCGCACCCAAATTGCAACCCCACAGCGCTGCTACGGCCGCTCCGAGTGCGGCTGATGCCGGCTTTCAACCTTTCAGAACTTTAAGATCGCAACGGCACGTTCTCTGCTTATAACAGCGCCGAAAACGGTTTTGGAGCATTGACGAATGCGTACGAAGATCGCCGGATTGGCTCTGTTATTTGCCCAACTAGCCTTGGCCGCACCTGCGTCCGCCGGTTCCAACTGCGCCGCTGATGTCGTGGCCGCCGTTACCAAGCAGCATGCCCAGGCGGCTTACCGGGTGGAAGTGTCTTCACCCTTTAAGCCAGACGGTGCGACGGAAGTTGTGGACTATCTTCCGCCCTTGAAAATGTACCGCCGCATCAAATCTCCCGATCAGGATTTTGAGATCGAAACCATCGGCTTTGGAAA
>JANNXL010000220.1:0-3491 GCA_031409575.1 Hyphomicrobium sp. | reverse complement strand
GGCCACTATCGATAGGTTGTGGTCAGAAGCCTGGCGCGTTTGGTTCCCCACAGGGCAAGTGGATCCTTCGCTTTGCTCGCTGTGCGTTCTGCGCGTTGACGCAACAGAGGCGGAGTATTGGGATAACCAGGGTTTGCAAGGGTTAAAGTTTGTGGTCAAGTCTCTTCGCGCGTTGGTGCAGCAAGAGCAGCCTAAGATCGACGCGAAGCAAAATGCAAAAGTGACTTCGTAAGCGAAGAATTGGACACAAAAATAGAGGGGCGAGGTACGCAGCGCCTCGCCCCTTTTCGTACCTCAAAACACCTTTACTTGGTCACGGTGCCCATGGCGGCAGATGCTGCCTTGATATGCATGGCGCAGCCGTCCAAATCCTTCTGGCCCATGCTCTTTTGAGCCAACGCGATGTGTCCCATCGTCATTTTCTGCTTGTCCTTGTCCGTCAACGCGCCAGCCTTGGCAACAATGGCGGTCAATTCTTCCTGAGTGCATGACGCTTTGGCTGTATCACCAGTCGCTGCAACAGTCGGGCCTGCAGGAGCAGGAATTTCTGGCTTCATGGTGGGGACGGCGTCTGTCATTGCATCCGTGGGGCCCTTGCCTTGGCCGGGATCAACGACCGGCTTGTCGGCGGCGAAAGCCATTCCAGCGCTGAGCATGCCAGCGAGTGACAGTCCGAGAAGTGTGTTCTTCAACATTGTGTTTACTCCTTTGAGAGTTGGTTTTGGTTTCTGAAACAACTGTCTGGCTTTCCGTGCAGTGTCGTGCAGGCGATACACGCCAGAGGGTTCGGGGGCCGCAGGTCAATCCGCGGTAGACGAGTGCCCCCAGCTTTCACTGGGGGCTTCCGGATCAGGCTCAACGGAGGGAAAGTTGAGACCCGGTCCGAATTGGTGATTAGCCAATGCAGCTGTAATAGCGGTTGCGCCAGTAGCTGCTGCCATAGGCTTTCCACTTGCGGTAATGCGCGTTGCAGCCGGAGTTATCGCCGAGGTTCAGATAGATACCGAACCCGTTATTGCCATAGCCACGGTTGCGGTAGCCGCGGCCATATCCATTTCCGTAGTAGCGGCGCGAGCCGTAGTTGTTCCGGCTGCCGCGATAGATATCGCGGTTGGAGTAACTCCGGTTCTGAATGTTCCGGCCGCGATCGGGTGTCTGGATGGTAATGCCGCCCGATGAGCGGGCGTTTTCACCACCACGGCGGTTGTCTGCCGAAGCGCCTGTGGCGAAGCTGCCCATCAGAGCAACAACCGCTGCCGCAATGGCAGTCGTTCTCAATGTCGAAATACGCATTGTGTCGTCCTTCATTGTTTGGTTTGAGTGCGCCAGCAGTTCGAGGTACGTCGAATAACTGCAGCGTGTTTCCGGGCCATTGGGTTATTGGCTTGGCCCATCAAGTCCCGTCACGTGGAATTACAACGCCATCAGGAGGCGTTGGTTCCGTGGTGAATCAATGCCGATCCTATGGGGCATCGATTGATCAGACCACTTAGCCGTGTGCGTCTTCACGGCGGGATGTTCGTCAAACCGGGTGGAGTCAGTGTCCTGTTTCGCCCGCTCTCAGCGCCAGCCACGCCTGAGTTGCAACTGTTGCGAGCGGGATATTCAGATCGTAGGTCAGCCCTTCGGGGGCATAGTTGAACTGAGCGGGATGGTCTGCTGCGTTGATTGCGCGCTCAAGGAGTTTTGACCCAAAACCTTTGCGTCCAGGAGTAGTCACAAGTGGTCCACCTGTTTCGCGCCAGCGAAACGACATCCATGGTGCGCCCCCTGCAGCGGTGTGGCGCGACCAGGTGATGGCAACCCGTCCGGTCGCATTGGACAATGCCCCGTGCTTGGAAGCATTGGTGGCCAGTTCATGAACTATGAGCGCAAACCCTTGCGTTGCAGCCGGCGTCAAGACGATCCGCGGCCCTGTCATTGTCGCGCGGTCTGAGAAGCTCAGAAGTTCGGTACGCACGATTTCTTCCAAAGGCGCGCCCTCTCCCAGATCCACCGTCAGCAATGCATGGGCCCTGGCGAGCGCCATCAGCCGCGCTGCCAAAACGTCACGCGCTTTCTCTATGGGCCGATCGCCCGAAAGAGTGCGATTGGCGATCGAGAGTATAACGGCAATGAGGTTGCCGGTGCGATGCTGCAGCTCTTTTGCCAGCAGCACTTTATGATCGTCATCAAGGCTACGCTGTGTGATGTCGAAGAAAGTCAGTACCACGCCGTCGATGCTACCGTTTACCGTCCGGTAAGGCCGGATGCGCATCAGGAACGTGGCAGATCTGTCGGAGAGAGCCACGTCGCGCTCGATAATGGATTGGGATGTTTGCACAGCCACCACATCGCGTTTCAGGTCGTCGTAGTTGATGAGGTTGACGATCTCCGTAATGGGACGGCCGCGATCTGTATCACGAAGAGGAAAAAGTTCTGTCATTGCCGGTGTAAAGTGCCGGATGCGCAGATCATCATCCAGAAAAACAGCGGCTATTTTAGTAGAATCGAGCAAGTTCTTGAGATCGCTGTTGAGGCGAAGCATCTGATCGTTTTTACTCGACAATTCGCTGTTGACTGTTTGCAATTCCTCGTTGACCGACTGCATCTCTTCCTTGGCCGTCTCAAGCTCCTCGTTGGAAGATTGCAGTTCCTCGTTCATGACTTGGAACTCTTCCGACGCAGACTTCATGTCTTCAATGGCGGTTTCAAGTTCGTCGCTGGCCGCCCTGAGCTGGCTGCGTGTCGCAATCAGTTCTTTTTGGAGCGCCGTATCCGCACCTGCGAATGCGGAAACATCAGACTGATGCTGATCTGCGGCATGTGTCGTATCCCGAAATGCTACGACACACATGCCGCGTTCCTTGGTCGTGCTGTCTGGGATGGGTTCAACAACCAGGGTCACGTCCCGGTTCTTGCCATCGATACGAATGTTGAGATTTTCTGTGACAACTGTTTTGCCGGTTTCGACAGCACTCTGCACCGAGGCCCGTGCTGCGGGACGCAGCGATTTGAGCAAAATGCGAAACAAGTTGAGGCTTGCTATCCCGGCCGATGGTTCGAGAAAGTGCCGTGATTCTCCACCGGAAAACCGAAGAATTTCGTGGTTGCGGTCAATCACGAAATAGACAGGCGCGTATTGCTCCATCACCCGGCTGACACTCTGGTCGATGCGGTCATCAATCGAAGAGGATTGCGTCCCGCTTCGTGCAGCGGACAATGGCATTTGACCGGCAGAATCGGGAGTGTGGTAGGGCGGCAGCGTGCTGCGCTGTGCATCGCTGCGCTGGAGAATGCGATGTTTCTTGTCGATCAGGGTGAACAGACTGTTGTAGCGGCCAATCCCTTCGGAGGGCCCAAGAAAAAGTGTACCACCGGGATTGAGCGCGTAGTGGAATGTCTGCGTAATTTGCCCTTGCAGTCCGGCGTCAAGATAAATGAGCACATTGCGGCATGAAATGAGATCCAGGCGCGAGAAGGGGGGATCCTTCACAAGGCTGTGGGCCGAG
>JANNXL010000219.1:0-1626 GCA_031409575.1 Hyphomicrobium sp. | reverse complement strand
TTGTTCGCCGTCGCGCGTGCGATCGCGGAGGAGCTGTGGGCCGGGCGGTCGCAACCCACTGCAGCTCTTGCGGTGTTGGCATGGGCGCTGCGAGCGCCATTTTCATTTCAGGTGCGGGCGGTTTTGCCGGCCGTGCAACAGGGACAGGCGCGGGGGCAACGAGCGGCGGCAGTGCCGTGCTGGCGTCTGCCACTAAGGTCACAGTGGTCTTCGGTGAATTTCTCAAGTCATAGAATGCTGCAACTTGCGTGGCCGTTTCGCCGCCCTTCGCCTTGGCCGCGCGCACATCTGACGGAGACAGTGACCCGCCTTCGGCCGGCCGGTGCTGCGTATGTCCAGACGGGAAGAGAAGGGCCAGTTCGTTGCGCGGCATGTTCGGCCAGTGCCGCACGCGGCTTGTGTCGACATGCACGAAGGGAATAGCCGATGTCGGATAGTAGCCGACGCCGCCACGCTCGCGGATCATGGCCGAGTAGCGCAACTGGCGTGCCGGGATGTCGGGAAACGCAATATCGATGGCCTTGCCTGTCATGTGCTGGCTCTGGCTGGCCTGACCGCCAACTGTCCGGCGCAGCATTTCGTTGGTCTTGCCGGACCGATGCCCGCAGATAACGCTGATGGGAACTTTTGAGCCGAGTTCCTGGTACATCTCCCAGATGATGTCGATGGTGTTGGGATCCATCTCGATGGCTTTGTTCTCACGCCAATCACGCATCAGCCAATTGATCTGCTTCATCGCGTCGGGCACGAACTTGCCATCACGCTTGTAAGTGACGGTGAGCGTTTCCTGAGTGTGGATGTGATAAAAGGAAATGGTCCGCGTGCGCTCAGGGCCGGCCGCATATGCGACCGCCGCCGCAAACGTAGCGGCCAGGCCTGCCATCAGCAACGTCTTGCGAGCAGCCAGCATAAGCCCCGTTTTTCCAAGCCGTGATTGGCTGCACACACTTCGCCACGCACTCACCGGCGGGCAGCAGCACATCACAATCGTTAACCTCATCCCATTAACGAGGCGTAACCGTGGAATGCGGGTGGAGGAGGGCTTTGACGCGGCCAAAACGGGGCACGACAACCCCAGCGCGGGTCGAAAAGCGTGCCAGCTCTAAGGGTTCTTACTGACTTGGCCGTTCTTGCGCTTTTGCTTCTTGGCTGGCGGGGCTGGTCCGCCAAAAACGCTACTGAAGAAGTCGCCGAGCGACGTCGCACTGCCACCGCCGCCATCGGAGTTTGAGGCATAGCCCGAAGGACTGCTGCTAAAACCGAATAATGAGCCAAAGTCGTCGGGTGACTGCGCATATAGCGAGCGCTGGAATTTCACCGGTGCGAGATGGTCGGCGCCAACTACGATTTGATCAAACTTTCCAGCCAGTGCAAGCTTGATGCGCTGCTCGTGACCATAAACATCCTTGAGGATGCGGTCCTCGCCGTCATCGCCAATGACCTCGGTGAAGTAGGTGACATGGATTGGGAACTTGGTATCCATTTGAACGGCGGTCTCGTCGGGTTCGCGGTCGAGAATGTCCGTCACTGCACTCGCCGGCCATTTCTTGTCTATCGCCAGAAGCGCCTCAGCAAAGAGCAGCGGATTGCGCACGCGCATGCAGCCGTGGCTGAACGGGCGGCTTG
>JANNXL010000218.1:0-7896 GCA_031409575.1 Hyphomicrobium sp. | reverse complement strand
CGGTTCGGGCCATCTTGTTGCACTGCGAAAGGCTCGCTAGAGTAATCGTGAAATTCGCAACACGCCTACTTACCTCGCAGGGCCCTCTCGCATGAACAAGATCAAAGTTGCAGGCACCGTTGTCGAACTCGACGGTGATGAGATGACGCGCATTATCTGGCAGCTGATCAAAGACAAGCTGATCCAACCGTATCTCGATCTCAAACTCGACTATTACGATCTCGGCATCGAGCACCGTGACAAGTCCGGCGACAAGGTGACGATCGATGCGGCCCACGCCATCAAAAAACACGGCGTCGGCGTCAAGTGCGCGACCATCACGCCCGACGAGGCGCGCGTCAAAGAATTCAACCTCAAAGAAATGTGGAAGAGCCCCAACGGCACCATCCGCAACATTCTGGGCGGCGTCATTTTCCGAGAACCCATCATTTGCAAAAACGTGCCGCGCCTAGTGCCCGGCTGGACGCAGCCCATCATCGTCGGCCGTCATGCATTCGGCGATCAGTATAAGGCCACCGATTTCCGTTTCCCCGGCAAGGGCACGCTGACCATCAAATTCGTTGGCGATGACGGTAAGGTGATTGAAAAGGAAGTCTTCAAGGCACCGGGCGCTGGCGTTGCCATGGCCATGTACAATTTAGACGACAGCATCCGCGAGTTCGCACGCGCGTCTTTAAATTACGGACTCAACCGCAACTACCCGGTTTATCTCTCGACAAAGAACACCATTCTCAAGGCCTACGACGGCCGCTTCAAAGACCTGTTCCAGGAGATCTACGACGCCGAATTCAAAGCCGAATTCGAGAAGCGCAAACTTACCTACGAGCACCGGCTGATCGACGACATGGTCGCATCCGCAATGAAGTGGTCGGGCGGGTACGTGTGGGCATGCAAAAATTACGATGGCGACGTGCAGTCCGACACCGTCGCGCAGGGCTTCGGCTCGCTCGGCCTGATGACCAGCGTGCTGTTAACGCCCGATGGCAAGACCATGGAAGCCGAAGCCGCCCACGGCACGGTGACGCGGCACTATCGCGAGCATCAAAAGGGCAAGGAAACCTCGACCAACGCGATTGCGTCCATCTTCGCGTGGTCGCGCGGACTGTTGCATCGCGCCAAGCTCGATAACAATCCAGAGCTCACCAAGTTTGCTTCGACGCTAGAGAAGGTCTGCGTCGGCACGGTTGAGGCCGGCTTCATGACCAAAGATCTCGCACTCCTCGTCGGGCCCGATCAGAAATGGCTCTCGACCACCGGGTTCCTCGACAAGGTCGATGAGAATTTGAAAGCGGCGATGAAGGGGTAGTTGCTGAACCTAGACCAAAAGAACTGCTGCATGAATCGACATTTCTTTCGAGTTGCGGTGATCTTAGCCTGGGTGCCGCTTACCCCGTCACTCGCGATCGCGATCGCGAATGATGCGGTTGAGAAAACGCAAATCCAAGCCGCTCGCCCCGCCACATGGGCAACCCCGGTCTCCGTCAGCGGCGCACCAAATCTCCATCGCGTGGACACGAACTTTTATCGCAGCGCGCAACCGGAAGAGGGCGGCTTTAAAGCGCTTGAAAAAGACCCCGGCATTAAGACGGTTGTGAGCCTGCGCGCCTTCAACTCAGACAAGCCGCTGTTGAAGGGCACCGGCATTGAGCTGGTCCGCGTGCCCATTTTCACTTGGAATATTGAACCCGAAGATGTGGTTCGCGCGCTCGCCGCCATTCGAAAAGCGCAAGCCAAAGGCCCGGTGCTTTTGCATTGCCAGCATGGTGCCGATCGCACGGGGCTCATCTCCGCGCTCTACCGCGTGCTCTATCAAGGCTGGACCAAAGACGCAGCGCTTGACGAAATGCGGAACGGCAACTTTGGCTATCACGCCGTTTGGGGCAATATCCCCAAGTATCTTCGCACGGTTGATATCGAGGCGTTGCGCGCGAGGGTGGAACTATCCGATCAGCGCTAAGTCAGCTTTGCAGGTCGGCGACTGGGACCGCCTGCAATTGTTGACAAAATAGCACATTCGACGTAGGTTAGCTAACTTAGCTAAGCAGAGTTCTGTGCAATGGCAACAGTCACGATCCACGAGGCCAAAACCAATCTTTCCGAGCTCATTCGCCGGGTTGAAGCCGGCGAAGAGATCGTCATCGCGCGCGGCGACAAACCGGTGGCGGTTTTGCGCGACTATAAGAGTGAAGATATCAAGCTGCGGCGTGCCAAGGCGTTTGGATGCGAAAAAGACAAGTACCCTCCCACACCTGACTCCGCTTTGTTCGAGTCAATGGATGATGATGAACTGGCACTTTGGTACGACACTGGAATCGTGAGCACTGACGAGTGAGGCTCCTCATCGACACACACGTATTCTTGTGGGTCAGACGGGAACCTAGTCGCGTTTCTACGCGCGTTTCGGAATTGCTAATTGACCCAGAAAACGCCGTGTTCGTCAGCGCTGCAACTGCTTGGGAGATCGCGATCAAAGTGGGCAAGGGTAAACTCAACTTCGACAAAGATTTTCTTGCAGCTTTTGATACTCGTATCCGGGACTTGGCATGGGACCCACTGTCCATTACCGCAGCTCACGGCACCGCCGCGGGCGCACTTTCCGGGCGCCACAAGGATCCATTCGATCGCATGCTTGCAGCTCAGACCATCGTTGAAGGCTTAACTCTGGTCACGGCCGATCCGGCTTTCAAACTTCTGGACGTGAAAACCTTCTGGTGATCCCCCTCACACCCGCTGCTTCATCCCAACGCTTTTGGCCCTTAGCCCGCGCGTTTCTTTCAATCCGGCTTTTTTGACCGCGGCCTGCAACTCGTGCCGGTATTCGTCGCGCCGCTCGTGGATGGACGCGATGACCGGCCCCGTTGGCACACCGAGCCCGACGAGAGCTGCTTCCGACAGCTGCAAACTCGCCTCTATTGTTTCGGGCACGGCATCTGTCACGCCCAGCTCATAGAGATGGCGCGCGTGGCTGGCATCTCGCGCACGCGCCACAATCACGAGCTTAGGCCACTCGGATCGGATCGCCTCAACCAGATCATCGACCTCTTTCCATGTGTGCATGGTGATGATGACGGCTTTGGCGTCTGCCAGCCCGCAGCGCGCCAGAAACTGCGTGTTCTTGCCATCGCCGAAGTAGACCGGCTTGCCATCGCGGCGGGCTTGGCGCACCAGTTCCGGCACGCGCTCGGTAATCACGTGCTCGACGCCGTGGCGGCCCAGCATGTCGGCCACCAACTCGCCGACGCGGCCATAGCCGACCACAATCGCCTTGGGGTGCGTTTCCGGCGACGGCATGAGCGCAAGGGCTGCATCGGAGGCCGCCATCGCCGCACCGTCCTTCGATATGTCAAGCGAACGCGTGGCCCAGCGACCTGCCACATCCAGAAACGGGATCATAGCCATCGATACGGACGCAACCGCGAGCGCGTAAGTTCCGGCCCCGGCCTCTAGGAGTCCCGAGGCCTTCGCCATGCCAAGGACGATGAAGGCGAACTCACCCGCGGCGCCAATCAGCAATCCCGTTTTGATGGCAACCGCCCAAGGCAGACCGAACGCGCGCGCCAGAACAGCAGTGATTGAGGCCTTTGCCGCGATGAGAACCACAACACCGGCCGCTATCGGCCAGGGGTTTTGTACGAGTGCCTGCAGGTCAAGGCTCATCCCAACAGTGAAAAAGAACACGCCGAGCACGAGGCCTTTGAACGGATCGATCGTCGCCTCAATGGCGCGGCGGAACTCGGTCTCAGACAGCAGCAATCCGGCAATGAACGCGCCAAGCGCCATGGAAAGTCCGGCAAGCGCGGTGGCCACGCCGCTGCCGACCGCAACCAGCAATGTCGCGGCGACAAACAACTCCGTGTTGCCGGTGGCCGCGACAAACCGGAACAGCGGGCGCAACACGACGGACCCGACGGCCACGATGAGACCGATGGCCACGACGGCCTGCACCAGGGCGAGCGCAAGCGCCATTACCACGGAGCCCTCCTGACCCGGCTGCAAGATCGTGGCGAGCAAAATCAAAGGCACAACCGCGAGATCTTGAAACAGCAGGATCGCGAAACTCGATCGGCCTGTCGCCGTGCGCAAACGGTTCTGCTGCGACAGCTCTTCCACGACAATCGCCGTCGATGACAAGGCGAGGCTGAGCCCAATGATCGTGGCCGGTGCCGCGGCGATACCAAGCCAGACGGCGGCAGCGCCCAGCACCAGCGCCGAGATGCCAACTTGCAGACCGCCGAGCCCAAACACCAGCCGCCGCATGGTGACGAGGCGCTTGATCGACAATTCGAGACCGATCAGGAACAGCAGGAACACCACGCCGAGTTCCGCGAGTGCCGACATACTGTCTCTATTGCTGACCGTGACCCAGCTGAGCGGGCTATTTGGCGCAGACAGCGCACCCAAGCCGAAGGGGCCGAGCGCGGCGCCTGCCAGTAAGTATCCCAGCACCGGCGAGACCTTCACCCTCTGCACCGCCGGCACCACGATGGCGGCCGTGGCCAGCACAATCATGAAGTCCTTATACGCTGCGGGGTCGATCGTGCCTGCCATTGCGCCTGCCGGTTCCTTGTTTACGAGTCACTGCGCCAACAGTACACGGCGGGGGCGAGCCTCGCCTCATCTTTAAGAATGGCGCACCACACATATCCGCATTCCCCGCGCCCCTCGCAGCCCCAAACGCCTGAGCCTTAACGCCTATTTAACCATAACCGGCGCGTGATGGGGCCTCTGCCGTAAGACTGTTGGCGGTTCCGTCGGGGGTGTGTGATGCGTTTGTCCTGCGGGGCACTGGGGTGCCCGGATTTTCACCGGCTGCTGATGGCGCTGGCGGTTGGAAGTGCGTTAAGCGGCTGCAGTGTCAGTGCGGCGCCTGGGTCGCTCACGACCGCAAGCCTGCCACCGCGTCCTGCCGAAGGTATGGCGCGCACTCCGCCCACAAGTTACGCGCCAGCATCGGCCATTGGTGCACCGATGACCGCGCGGGACGCATCGGGTACGGCGTACCGTTGGAATGGAAACCGCGAGCGCGTGCACGTGGGAGATGCCGCTTCAGCGGTTCAGCCTCACAATATCACGACTGCTTCGATCTCGCCGTCTGCAAGTTTATCTCCATCGCACATGCAGTGGAAGGCAACGCCGCGAGCCCTGGGGCGGACAGCACCAAAACGCGAAGCCGCGTCCGCTGCCGTGCCTGCAACAGCCGTCAATGAGATTATTGTGGGCCCAAGCGACACGCTGTTTAGCCTCGCCAGCCGCCACAACGTCTCAATGTCGAGCTTGATGACGGCGAACCACCTGCAAAGTCCGGTGCTGAAAGCCGGCCAGCACTTGACGCTACCGGCCACCGTCCGGTGAGTGCAGTGTTGTCACGCCCTGCGCAATCTCAGAATCGTCTACGGACTCGCTTGGGTTGTCAAAACAGGCGAGCAAATGCTTGGCGCGCTCAGGCCCGGGTAAATGACCCGCACGCGAGCCTTTGGAGTGCGCGAAAACCGGCGCAAAACTCACCACGTCTTCGCGCGAGAAAAGCGCCTCTTTGCGGCCCCGCTTCACGGCCCAGCAATCCGCCTCGTTTTCGCTAGAGGTTGTGGGTACGTAAATGTGGCCGAGGGTGTGATGCCCGCATTCGTGGAAGTAAAAGAACAGCTGCATTTTATCGGGCAGCGTCGCCATCCATTTTGAATCGATTGTGATGATGGGCATGCGGCTGACGACCCAGGCGCGTGCCACATCTCCCAGATCGTCCATGCGGGTCGTGCGAACGGCCACGCCCCGGAAGTCTGAGCAGCTGACTGAAACGCCCCCGATAACCGGCTCGGCTTCTGGGCCGCCGCCGGTTGCGCTCTGGGCGGTGGATTGCGCCATGCCCGGCAATGGGCTCTGAGCCCACGCCGGACTTCCTGGCCCAACCGGGAGCCATGGAGCCAATACCAGGGCCAGAGCTGACCAAACCGCCGTCTTTATTGACTTCACACGTCACCCCTCCGATTGATCATCGAGGTTCCTGTCGACTCCCAAGCCTAATGTAACGTGCCTGTGACGCAAGGGGATTACTTTGTTGATCTTTGGGGGCAATTTGGCCGCACGGTTTCAAAAAATAAAGCCGGACACAATCGGGAAAACGCCTGATTGCATCGGTTATGATGGCTGGAAGATCAAGCCGTTTACGACAGGCAATGCAGGGGGCCACTAACGGGTGAAAGCAAGTTTTGGCATGTGGTGTCACAGTAACGGCGTAATAAAATGAAACGATATTATGGTGTTATATAACCTTTCTTAATCCATATTATTGCATTTTGGAGACCCCGCGTGAACCGGCCTGAGGATTTTAGAATGACCTGCCAACCGACAACACATTCAGCCAGACACTTTGTCATAGCGGCCCTTTTCGCCGCTGTTGCCAGCGGCCTTCAAGGGCCAGCGAGCGCCGAAAGCCGCCGGGCACAGCTGAACACCCCTATCGATCATGGAACACTTGCTGGTCCTCCGGTCATGGCCATCGTGTCGATGAAAGACCAGCGGGTTTCGCTGTACGACGCCACAGGTGCCGCAATGCGCGCGCGGATCTCGACTGGCGCAACCGGCTACGAAACACCCGTCGGCACCTACAGCATTTTGCAGAAGAATAAAGAACACTACTCAAACGTCTATGACGCCGCCGCGATGCCATTCATGCAACGCATCACATGGTCGGGAGTCGCCCTGCATGAGGGCGTGTTACCCGGCTATCCCGCATCGCACGGATGTGTGCGCCTGCCCAACAGCTTTGCCTCGCAAATCTTCCCGCTGACTAGGATCGGGATGCGGGTCATCATTGCCCGGGACAATGTCGCGCCTGTCGATTTTGCACATCCAAACCTGTTGAAGCCGGCGGCTCTTGCGCAATCCGTCGTTGCAATTCCGACCGCCTACGAGGATCCGGACGAGCAGCAGCAAAGCGGAAGCGTGTTTCAAGCGGACGTTCGCAACTGGCCCCAGCGGCAAGCAGAAATGGACGCGCTGAAGGCCGCTGCGTCAGAACTTGCTTCGAAAGCCGAGCTGACAAAAAGCCCTGTTGAAGACCTGAAGGCATTGCTGGCTGACAGCACCAAGCAACGCACTGCCAAGGCCAAAATTTTGCGTGCTGCGGAAAAAGACAAACGGATCACTGACGATAAATCTGCGCGTGCCGTCCGTGACTTGGCCGATGCCAAGGACCCAGCCAAAATCAAGAAGTGGGAAGCGGCAAAGGCCAAGGCCGATGCGGCCGTCGTAACGGCCGCAACCCGGCTCGCCAAGGTCAAGGCAGAGGCCGCCACCCTATCGGAGACGGCAGCCGCCCAAACCTTCGCCAACGATCGCGAGCGCCGCCGGGCCGAGCGCGCCCAGAAGATTGCCGAGCGCAGCGTGCGAGATACTGAGCGCGCGCAGCAGAACGCAGTGCAAGAAGCGGCCCGCGCCGGCCGCGATCTGACCGCCGCCCAATCGCCGTTGCGGTTCAAGAAGCAGGAAGAAGCCACCGTCAAGGCTGCTGCCGCCACCGCCGTGACCAATCAAAAGCATGCCGATGCGGCCGCTGCGATGCAGTCGGCTGAAGCAGAGTTTCGGCGCTCCACACAAGACTTGGCCGCTGCCGTAGCTGCGATGGATGCAGCAATGGCCGCAGCACGAGACGCAGAGCGTAAAACATTTCCGGTCTCGATCTTCGTCAGCCTCAAGACACAGCGCCTCTATGTTCGCCAGGGCCATGAACCGGTCATGGACGTGCCCGTCACGATCTCTGAGCCCGGCAAGCCCATCGGCACACACATCTATACCGCGGTCGATTACGAGAAGGGCGGCAGTGACCTTCGCTGGACCGCCGTCTCGATTGCCCGCAGGCCGCCGGGGCAATTTGCCGAACTGACGGACTATTCGAAG
>JANNXL010000217.1:0-2160 GCA_031409575.1 Hyphomicrobium sp. | reverse complement strand
CTCGCGTATCCGCATCTCCTTCGTCGGCGTTGCCTGCTGTGGTGCCGCGTTGCATCACGCGCGTTGCCTTGTTTCGCCAACCGCAAGAAATGCGGTTTAGCGCTCAAGACCCAACGTCGGGGTGGTTGTGATCTTTCCTGCGGCGATGGAGATCGAATAGCTCTTGCCCACCGCCAAGTTTTGGTTCTTGCCGAGCTGTAGCAACGCCACGCCGTCGCTGCGTTCGAGCATCGCGAACCGTCCTCGATGCAACATTTTCACCGCCCGGACGGTCCAGTCTCGTTCAAGACCGTCGTCAATGGCGATCGCGCGCTTACCCGTGAGCTTGGCGAACGCATGCGTCTCATGCGCCAGCTCACCATCTCGCAGGCGCTTCAGCGCGCTGTCGGCGAATTCAAACCGGCCGGTGAGATCGCGCCCGCCGGTTTTCTCACGCTCGTGCCAGGCGATGCGCTGCGCGAGCGCGTCCTTCAATGCCGGGGTGGCCGGCAAGCGCCCTGCCTCGCCGGCGATGCCCCGAGTCAATTCCCGATCGAGTTCGGTTTCCGCGCGGGCGGAAATCTGCTGATCGAGCGGCAACGCTGAAAGGGCGTGGATTTTGACGCGATTGCCACGGCCTTTGTCGCGAACCGGTTCGATCGCGACCAGGCTGCCCGGCTGGAGGCCGGCCACGGCGCGGCCGCGCACGTTTGTGAACACTGGGCCGTGGGTGGGCCTGCGGACGATTGCGTAAGCCTTGCCAGGTCCATCGCCGCGTCTCCCAACCTCAATTACCTCGCCTGAGAAGCTCCCCATCGACGGCCTGTAAAGTCTGAGCTTGCCTTCTCCGGGCGCAAGTTCACGGCCAAGCCGCTTGCGAATATCGACACCCCGGCCGATCTCCTGCAGCCGCTCGCTCCAATCGGGCGCGAAGCGAAACCGGTCGCGCTTTTCCTCCCGCGCCATGCCCATGCGCGCGAGCTCCCGGACACGGTTGCGCAGCGCCGCCCGCAGCACCGGATCCAACGCCCGGCCGATGGCTTGAATGCGGACGGCGCGGCCAGACTTGATCTCGTTCTCAAGCAGCTGATCGAGCCGCGTGTGCCGCGGCGCTCGTGTCTCCCGTTCCAATGCCAGCCGTTCATCTTCCCGCCCGCGATTGCCGAGCATCTCGGTCGCAACATCGCGCGCAGCGTGCCGGAGACCCCAGCCAACATAATCACGTGGGATGACGAGGTCGGGCCCGTCTCTTCGCCTTCCGCGCAGGATGATGTGAACGTGCGGGTTGTCCGTGTTGTGGTGGTCGACCGCGACCCAATCCAGCTCCATGCCAAGATCGCGTTCCATGCGCGCCATGGTGGCGCGTGTGAAGTCTTTGAGGTCCTCGATGCGCGCTCCGCTTTCCGGCGCCAGCATCAAGCGGAAGTGACGCTTGTCGGCCGCAGCCCATTCCTCCAGGCGCGTCTCGGCGTCGAGTTCGTCAAGCTCCCGGTCGTAGAAACGCCCCTTCGCGCCGTCCGCGCCCGCGCCGTCGCGCTCCAGATACTTGCCGTGAGCGATGAGCCTACCCGCAGCGCCGCCGCCATGACCTTGGTAAAACACGGTCGCAACAACGCGTTGACGTGGGTCTGTCGCGAATGCGGTTTTCCCGCTTCTGAGGCGAGCGCGTTGACCACTCCACTTGCGCTCGGAAATGAGCTTCGAGAGCTTGGCGCCCAGTTTGCCGCTGCGCTCGCTGGGTGAACCACGTCCCTTTTGCACAGTGCCTCTGACGCCGTCGTTCTCGCGGAAGACATGCATCTCACGCGCAGCGTTGAGCGCGTGGTCGCGTTCGTTCGGCCGCATGAGCGGCGACGTTCGCAACATCTCCGAGATCGAGGCTTTCGGCATGTGCGGCGGCGCTCATTGTTGAAATCGCGCGCTTACAGCGCTTGTTGCCGCTAAGAATCCATCTTGCCGCATGAAAATGCCAGACGCTGCAAGCCTCAGACGAAAACCTGCGGCAGCCTTTATCTTGCTCTCCACCACGACTTCGCCGCAGCCACACTTCGTCTTTCATCAGCACATCGATCTTCATGCAGAAAAGCGTCGTTGGCTGGTGTTGCCGCGCGTGGCATGCCGTAATCTCACGTAGGCGAGACGATCAGAATCTGCGCCACACGCCTTCGATCAACTGCACGC
>JANNXL010000216.1:0-7515 GCA_031409575.1 Hyphomicrobium sp. | reverse complement strand
GTTTCCAGCGCGAGGGCTATGCGCGCCAGTACCTGAAGATCAACGGCGTCTGGCAAGACCACGCGCTCTATGGCCTTCTCGCTGCGGATGTGGCACCGGCCGTGCGGGGTATGTCATGAGCACCCAGGCACGGCTTCTTATTTCGCGGCTCGGAGCATGGCTGCCAATAGCGGGCTTTTTGATAGGAGCTTTGCTGTGCCTTACTGCGCCGGCTGCCCAAGCTCTGCAGCCGATCGTCGTTTCGCAAGATCAAGACCGCATTGAAATTACCAGCCTTGGCGAGTTGTATGAAGGCCGTGGCGACAGCCTGCAGATCGAAACCGCGGCTGGCCCCGATGGAACCGTTGCCCGCATGTCGGTGCGCGCCGCACTCGCCTCCACAAACCCCAATTGGATCGTTTTCGCGCTGTCCAATCCGACCGACAAGGCTATTGAACGCTGGATCGCTGCCGACCGCTATACGATCACCGGCTCGGGTGCGATTTGGCCCGATCTCGATGCCAGGCGCATCGAAGCCATCACGCCGTCGATTGGCTTTGTGCCCGAGCGCATCAAGAACGAAAGCGCCGACGTGTTTCGCGTTACGCTCGAACCCGGCCAGACCATCACTTATGTTGCTGAGCTGTCGTCGGACCGCTTTGCACGCGTCTACTTGTGGAAGCCGCTCGACTATGAATTGAAGGCCCGCGACAAGCTCGTGTTCAACGGTGTTCTGCTCGGGCTCACGGGGCTTCTCGCGGTTTTCCTCACCGCTATTTTTGCAGCCAACCACAAGCTGGTGTTTCCAGCCTCCGCGCTCGTTGCATGGTGCGCACTCGCGTATTTGTGTGTCGACTTCGGCTTCTTCCATAAACTGTTCCAGTTGAAACCCGAGGACAATGCGGTCTACCGGGCAGCGGCGGAATCCGCGCTTGCCGCGAGCCTCGTGATATTCCTCTACGTGTTCCTGCGGCTTGCGCTGTGGCATGGCCTCATTCGAATGCTCGTCACGGTTTGGATGCTGGCGCAATTGGCCTTGATTGCGGTTGCGATCATCGATCCACGGCTTGCGGCTACGTTCGCTCGTGTATCGTTTGCCGCTCTCGGCCTGATTGGCGCGGGATTTGTGCTGTTTCTCGCGGCCCGCGGTCAAGATCGCGCGCTGTCTCTGGTGCCAACGTGGGTGTTGTTCAACGTCTGGGTGTTTGCAGCCGGCGTCGTGCTCACGGGCCGCCTCGCCAACGAAATGGCTGTGTCGGGGCTCGCCGGCGGTCTCGTGCTCATCTTGCTGCTCATCGGCTTTACCGTAACGCAATATGCCTTCCGCACTGTCGATCCAGTCTACGGCGGCACGCCGTCTGAAATGCAGCTCAAATCACTGGCACTCGACGCCACCGGCACGTGTGTGTGGGAGTGGAATGCGCGCCGCGACGAGATCAAGGCAGGCAGCCGCATAGAAGCCGCTCTTGGGTTGTCACCCGGCGAGCTCACCGGCAAGACCGAAGAATTTATCAAGCATGTGCACGAGGCTGACGCCGAGCGCTTCCGGCTTGTCTTGTTAGGAACGCGGGAACGCAACGGCGGCGAAATCCAAGTGAGCTTCCGGCTCCGCCATGCCGACAACAGCTATCGCTGGTTCGAGGTAGAGGCGGCGAGCGTTGCCAGTGATGATCCCAATTCCCTAAAGTGTGTTGGGCTCATCCGCGACGTGACCGGCACGCGCCGCGCTCACGACCGCCTAGTGCGTGATGCCGTCAATTGCAGTCTCACAGGCCTGCCGCACCGCGAATTGCTCCTCGACAGGCTTGGCGTCGCCATGCGGCGCGCGAAACTTGAACACTCCATCCGCCCCACGCTGATCACCGTCGGCATCGACAAGTTCAAGGGCGTGAATGCGGCTTACGGCTCGGTGATCGGCGACAGCCTGATGCTGACGGTGGCACGCCGTCTGCAGCGTCACATTAACGAGCAGGATACTTTAGCGCGCATTGGCGGCGATCAGTTCGGCATCCTTCTACTCACCGAACAGTCGTCGCAAGACATCGCCGCACTGGCCGAACGTATCCGGCGCAGCCTGCGCTCGCCAATCACCATGGCGGGCCGTGAGATCGTGCTGACGGGCTCACTGGGTATCGCCATTTATGATGGCCACGAAGCGGGAGCCGAAGACCTGCTGCGAGCCTCGGAAAGTGCGTTGTACTTAGCAAAGCGCGGCGGCACCGACCGGGTTGAAGTGTATAAGCCCGGAGCACGTCCCGAGCACGCCAGCCAGGATGCCATCGTCGGCGACTTGCAAAAGGCCATCGAGCGCAATCAGATCCGCATGTTCTACCAGCCGGTCGTGTACCTGCCGACCGAGGAGCTCGCAGGCTTTGAAGCTCTGGTGCGATGGGAACATCCCAAACTTGGCCTTGTTGATCCGGTGGCGTTCGATCCGGTTGCCAGTAACGCCGGAATAATGACGGCGTTATTTTCGCAGGTTCTGATGCGCGCCGTCCGCGATGCCGCGGCGTGGCAAAAGGATCTGCCGCGGCCCGAAATGCCGGTGTTTGTCAGCATAAGCCTGCCGCGGACGCAGTTTTTACGCGAGGAACTCGCAACAGAGGTGCGCCAGCTCTTAACGCGCACAGCACTTCCAAAAAACTCGCTGCGCTTGGAGATCGGCGAAAGCGTCGTGATGGAGAACCCCGAACAGGCCGGAACCGTGCTTGAAAACCTGCAGGGGACCGGGGCCGATCTCATTCTTGATGACTTTGGCGCGGGCTATTCTTCGCTGCCTTATCTGCACAAGTTCCCGCTCGCAACGCTCAAAATTGATAGGTCGATGATCCAGGGCACGCTGGCGTCAGACAGTGCCGGGGCAGCCGTCGTGCGTTCACTGGTGTCTCTCACGCATGGGCTTGGCAAGACTGCGTGCGCTGATGGCGTTGAGACGGCAGATGGTGCAAGCTTTTTGCGCGGGCTGGGGTGTGAGTTCGGCCAGGGGTTCTACTTCGGAGGACTGATTTTAGACCGCGATGTGCCGCAGTTGCTGAAGGCCATCCGCAAATCGGAAAGCAAATTGCAGCCGCGGTCGTTCTTCCGCTCCAAAAACAAGCAGAAGAAGTCCGAGACGCCGGCAGAAACCACAGCCAACATCGCGCCTGGAGCCGCAGCGGCTGTCTCGGCAAAATCTTTAATTCCCTTGCCAAAAGGCGGCGCAGCCAAAACAATCGGCAAGCGACAGCCCGGCGATGTGCGAACGCTGCAGCAGGCCGCCGCCGCGCCCATGCCCGCTTCTCAGCAGTCCGCACCAAACGGAAACTATACAAATGGCTTTAACGGACCGCCGGCAGGCATGATGCCGCCAGCGGCCGACTTCCCGGTTATGGACTTGATCCGGATGGGACCGAACCCGTTGACGTCGACACCACTCAACGCGCCGCCTCTGGCCATGCCGTCTCCAAACATGCCACCGCCCATGCCGAATGGAGCTCACGCCAATGGCGCGGCGCACGAAGCCAGTGGCGTGCCGTTTGAAGTTCCAGCCCTGGCATCCGCACTGCCGCCGGCTCCGCCACCCCTGCCGCCCGGTGGACGGCCCGACATTGCACAAGAACTTGCAGCATCGCTGGCTGAACCTGTGAACGTATCAGCCGCGTTCGCGGAACTGTCGGCCTCGCCGTCGTATCCCCCGCAAGGCAATGGCGCGGCACCTGCCTTCTTCAACCCGCAGCCAGTGCACATACTGCCACCGTCTCCGCCTCCAAATTCTGGGCCAACAAACGGCAGAGGGGCTAACGGCAATGGCACCCACATTCTGCATCCGGCGCTGGCGGCTGTGCGGCCACAACGCGTGCCCATCGGTCCAGCGCCAGACCTTTCGCAATTGCCGCCAGCCATTGCTAACAGTCTGGCGCGTCTGGCTGGCGCAGAGCGCACCCGCAAGCCGGTTAAATCTTAAACTGCATTTGAAGCCGCTATGCGTGACCCGCGTCGGCGACCAGGAACGTCGGGTCGATGCCGAGCTTGGCGAGCGCGCGCACATATTTAGAGTCAAGATCGCTGTCGAACAGCAAATCGAGATCGGCCGAGCAATGCAGCCAGCCATTGCTTTGAATTTCGTTTTCAAGTTGACCGGCCGACCAGCCGGCATAGCCGAGCGCTAGTATCGCGCGATTGGGGCCGGCGCCGGTTGCAATCGCCTTCAGGATGTCGATCGAAGCGGTCAGGCTGATGCCGCTATCGATTGCCAGCGTTGAATCGCGTGCGAAATAGTCTGATGTGTGCAGCACGAAGCCGCGTCCGGTCTCAACCGGCCCGCCATTGTGCACCTGGCGTTCGAGAATATCAGCGGAAATGCCATCGTCCGCGCCACGCGGCACAATGTTGAGACGCTCCAGTAGATTTGGGAAATCGATGTGGGTCGCTGGATGATTGATAATCAGCCCCATGGCGCCATCTTCAGAATGCGCGCACAGGTAAATGACCGAGCGCACGAACCGGCGATCGGTCATAACTGGCATGGCAATCAACAGCTGTCCCTTGAGGTAGCTCTCGCCTCGCCGCTTCGATTTCAGCTTTTGCTTCGGGCCTGTCATAGCCCTAGATTACTGCCACTGGGGCCAGACTGGGAAGACGGTAAATCGCACGAGATGCAATAACAGATTGCTTGATTTCCTTGACCCCGCCGTATTTTCGAAACACCAGCGGGTCTGCCACCGTAGAGAGTGGTACACGTGCGAATGAAAATTAGGCAACGGAGCAGTAAGGTGCTGAAGGTTTGGCGGATGCTTGGGCTGTTTTGTCTGTCACTCATGGGCGGGGCGGCAACGGACCCTGGATTTGTCAGTCCAGCAAGCGCGCAAGATGCAGCGCTGGCCTCAGACTGGACGGCCGGCCACAAGTCGCGCACGCGGCTCACGGGCGGGAAATCTGCGGCCCAGCTCTATGCCTTCGTCGAGATCGAACTGGCCGAGGGCTGGAAAACATACTGGCGCAACCCGGGTGACAGCGGCATCCCGCCACGATTTGAGTTTGGCAAATCGAAGAATCTTGGCCGTGCGGTTGTGCTCTATCCCGCCCCCAAACGCATCGATGATAAGGGCGAGACGATTGTGGGCTACACCGGCACGGTTGTTTTCCCCGTGAGGCTTACCGCCACTGACCCCGCCAAACCCATTGAACTTGTAGCCGATGTTCAATTTGGCATGTGCAAGGATATCTGCGTTCCGACCGAGGCTGCGTTGACGCTGACGGTTGCGCCAGATGCCCCAAAGGAGCTTGGCGAAGCCGCAGCCGGGAGCCTCGCTGGAGTGCCGCGCGCCGCATCGGCACTGACATCAACCGATCCGATCCTGAAGCACATCTCAACCGGGCTGAAATCTGGCGACAGAAAACTCGTTGTCAGCGCGGCGTTTCCCGGCGGAACCGCAGGGGCCGATGCCTTTCTACTAGCCCCCGACGGGCTCTATCTGCCGCTGCTGAAGACGTCCGCTGAAACCGGCACAAACGTGACGTTCGAAGCAGACATCTCAAAGGACGTCGACCTTGAGGCTCTTGCAGGTAAGACCATCTCCATCACCCTCGTCTCGGATGCGGGCTCGTCGGAAGCCGCTTTCACGTTCGAGTGATGCGCCGCGCCGCATCGCGCAGTTGACGGCGCGGACTGGCGAGAGTTTATGACTGCAACATCGCTCAAGGAGACCCTCCCATGGCTATCAAAATCGGCGACCGCCTGCCTGCCGCAACCTTCACCGTCATGGGCGATAGCGGCCCCGCGCCTGTCACCACAGCCGACTTTTTCGGCGGTAAGAAAGTCGCGTTGTTCGCCGTTCCCGGTGCCTACACGCCGACGTGCTCAGAGCAGCACGTGCCGGGCTTCGTCAATCGTGTCGGAGAACTGAAGGCCAAGGGCATTGATGCAGTGGCGTGCACCGCCGTCAACGATGTGTTCGTGATGAACCACTTTGCCAAGGACACCGGCGCGGCTGGAAAAATCTCCATGCTGGCTGACGGCAACGGTGATTTCGCAAAAGCCATCGGCCTCGAAATTGACCTCACGAAGTTCGGCCTCGGCTTACGCTCCAAGCGCTACTCGATGCTGGTCGAAGACGGCGTGGTGAAGTCGCTCAATATCGATGAGAGCCCCCCGGTTCACGACAACTCCAGCGCCGAAACACTGTGCTCGATTATTGATGGGACTCTTTGATGGCGCGTACCGACTCCCGTTCCGGGAGCCGGCCGGTACGCGCGACATCCCGCGACAGACCGAGCGCGTCTGCCAGCCGCCAATTTGCCGGGCTTGAACTGGCTTCAAATAAATGGTATCTATCTTTGGTAGATACCATTTTAGAGGGTGTTTGAGTCATGAAAACCCCCACCGCCAAAATTTTCATGCACGGCCGCAGTCAGGCGGTGCGGCTGCCTAAGGAATTCCGCTTGCCCGGCACGGAAGTCCGCGTGCGGAAAGTGGGCAATGGCGTATTGCTGGAACCGATCGAGTTTGACGCCAAGGTGTGGCTAGAGAAGCTTCGTCGGATGGAACACGAACCGTTCATGCCTGATGGCCGCCAGCAACCGCCAATGCCGGACGGCAGTGATATCGATTTTGACAAATGATCTTTCTCGATACGAACGCTGTCATCGCCGTGATGAACGATGCGCCACGAAAGGTTGCTGATGTTTTGGCCGAACGGTTGGCTGCGAGGGAGCAAATTGCCATTTCATCAATCGTCCTGTTCGAACTGTGGTTTGGCATAGCCAAAAGCGTTCGCAAGAGCGGCAATGCTGAAAAACTTGAGGACCTCCTTGGCGCCCCCATTCTGCAACTTGCATTCGACAGCGAAGACGCGATGGTGGCTGGCAAAATCCGCCAGGAACTAGCCATCAAAGGCACCCCCATCGGCCCCTATGATGTTCTTATCGCAGGCCAAGCGCTGCGCCACGGCGCAACGCTGGTGACCGCGAACACTAAAGAGTTTAAGCGCGTGCGGGGACTGAAGTGCGAGGATTGGGGGAAGGGGTAGCGACGAGAGTTATCCGTGCGGACCAGCCTCCTCGAGATCGAGTTCATGTTCGATGCGCTTGATTTGATCATGCGTGACGACGAGCCCCGAACGGCCCGGAAACGACGGCCAATCGCATGCATCAAAAGCAGTCTCGGCCTCGTGAAAACCGCTTGAAGCCATTGCAGGTGCCGTGAGCGCCTGTCGCGCCAGCTCTGAAATCACCTGTCCAGCCGTCTTATTCTCCAGCCGTGCGCGCTCTTTGGCTGCCGCCAGAATATCGTCATCAATATCGAGCGTCGTTCGCATGCATCAGATGTAAGCGCATCAGATGCGGTGATTCAAGTCCGCTCCTCGGGTGCAGCGCAGATGACCGCGAACACTAAAGAGTTCAAGCGCTTGCGGGGATTGAAGTGCGAGGATTGGGGGAGGGGGTAGAGAGGCAAGCTCTATTGCCCAAGCTGATTTGCATCAGGTAGCAGGTCGACGCCTAACTCCTTAGCCTTTTGCCGGTATTGTCTTGCCAGTTCCTTATCGGGATCAACTCCGG